>JAZUGF010000046.1:0-18669 GCA_045641065.1 Paludibacteraceae bacterium
CTTTGCATCGCAATTAAGGAAAAACGGACACGATAAGTGAAACGAAAATAACTTAAGGGTGTGTACCAGAGTGGCCAAATGGGGCAGACTGTAAATCTGCTGGCTCTGCCTTCGGTGGTTCGAATCCATCCGCACCCACAACGATGAACTACAGCGGCGACGCAAATGGTAGTTTGCCAATGTAGCTCAGCGGTAGAGCACTTCCTTGGTAAGGAAGAGGTCACGGGTTCAAGTCCCGTCATCGGCTCCTTAGAAAATTAATAAAATTCATTATAATTATGGCAAAAGAACAATTTGATCGTTCGAAACCGCACGTAAATATCGGTACAATCGGTCACGTAGACCACGGTAAGACTACTCTTACAGCTGCAATCACTACAGTATTGGCAAAGAAGGGTCTTTCAGAGTTGAGATCATTCGATTCAATTGATAATGCTCCAGAGGAGAAGGAGCGTGGTATCACTATCAACACTGCACACGTTGAGTATCAGACTGCTAACCGTCACTACGCACACGTTGACTGTCCAGGTCACGCTGACTACGTAAAGAACATGGTTACTGGTGCTGCTCAGATGGACGGTGCTATCATCGTAGTTGCTGCAACTGATGGTCCTATGCCTCAGACACGTGAGCACATCCTTTTGGCTCGTCAGGTAAACGTACCAAGACTTGTTGTATTCATGAACAAGTGTGATATGGTTGACGATAAGGAGATGCTTGAGCTAGTTGAGATGGAGATGCGTGAGCTTCTTTCATTCTACGAGTTCGACGGAGACAACACTCCATTCATCCAGGGTTCTGCACTAGGTGCTCTTAACGGAGTTGCACAGTGGGAGGAGAAGGTAATGGAGCTTATGGATGCTGTTGATACATGGATCGAGCTTCCTAAGCGTGATGTTGATAAGCCATTCTTGATGCCAGTTGAGGACGTATTCTCAATCACAGGTCGTGGTACAGTTGCTACAGGTCGTGTTGAGACAGGTATCGTTCACGTTGGTGATCCAGTTGAGATCATCGGTCTTGGTGCTGAGAAGTTGACTTCAACAATTACAGGTGTTGAGATGTTCCGTAAGCTTCTTGATCAGGGAGAGGCTGGTGACAACGTAGGTTTGTTGCTTCGTGGTATCGATAAGGATCAGATCAAGAGAGGTATGGTAATCTGTAAGCCAGGTTCTGTAACTCCTCACTCTGAGTTCAAGGCTTCAGTTTATATCTTGAAGAAAGAGGAAGGTGGACGTCACACTCCATTCCACAACAAGTACCGTCCTCAGTTCTACATCCGTACATTGGACGTAACTGGTGAGATCTCTCTACCAGAAGGAACTGAAATGGTTATGCCAGGTGATAACTTGGAGATCACAGTTAAGTTGATCAACCCAGTTGCATGTTCAGAGGGTCTTCGTTTCGCTATCCGTGAGGGTGGTAGAACAGTAGGTTCAGGACAGATCACTGCAATCCTTGACTAATCTATTTAGTTAAATAAATAAGTTCTCTTGTTTCGGCAAGAGAACTTTAATACGGAATTAGCTCAGTTGGTAGAGCACTGGTCTCCAAAACCAGGTGTCGGGAGTTCGAGCCTCTCATTCCGTGCAAAAAGAGATTAAGATGAAATTAGTAAATTATCTTGAAGAATCTAAAGACGAGCTTGTTAATAAAGTTTCGTGGCCTACCTTGTCCGAGGTGACCTCTAGCGCAGTAGTTGTTTTAGTTGCTTCCCTATTGATTGCAGCGGTCGTTTGGGTAATGGATTTTTGCTTCGACAAAGCGATGAATTTTATCTACAATCTTCTGTAATCATTATCTTTTATAAGTTTTACCATGGCTGAAGTTGAAAAAAAGTGGTATGTTCTACGTGCCATTAGTGGAAAAGAAAAGTCTGTACGCGATTATCTTGAGAAAGAGATCAAGAACACTAATCTTGGAAAGTACGTTTCGCAGGTTGTGGTTCCAACTGAGAAGGTAATGGGAGCGAAGAAGAAGATAATCGAGAGAATGTATCTTCCAGGATATGTTCTAGTAGAAGCTGCTTTGGTCGGTGAGGTACCTCATACACTAAGCAACACTCCTAATGTTATCGGTTTCTTGACTGATAATCCTAAGAAAAGAGATGAGTATGTTTCTCTTCGTCAGAGTGAGGTTAACAGAATTCTATCTAAGATGGAAGAAGTTCCTGACTTTGGAAATGAAGCATCTTACGACTTTATCGTAGGAGAGAGTGTTAAGGTGAATGATGGACCTTTTACTGGTTTTAGCGGTACCATCGAGGATGTTAATGCAGAAAGGCAGAAACTGAAAGTAATGGTTAAGATCTTCGGACGAAAGACTCCGTTGGAGCTTGACTTTTCACAAGTGGAGAAAGAATAATCTCGTGATTGTTCTTAATTTAAAATAAATAAAAACAATGGCTAAAGAAGTTGCTGGACTTATCAAATTGCAGATTAAGGGTGGCGCAGCTAATCCATCACCACCAGTAGGACCTGCTCTAGGTTCTAAGGGTATTAACATTATGGATTTCTGTAAGCAGTTTAATGCTAGAACTCAGGATAAAGCTGGAAAGGTTTTGCCTGTTGTCATCACTTACTATGCTGATAAGTCATTTGATTTTGTAATCAAGACTCCTCCAGTAGCAATTCAGTTGAAGGAGTTGACTAAGCAAAAGAGTGGATCTGCTGAGCCAAACAGAAAGAAGATAGCTGAGATCACTTGGGATCAGGTGAAGGTTATCGCAGAAGACAAGATGAAAGATTTGAATTGTTTTACTGTGGAATCAGCTATGTCTATGGTTGCTGGTACAGCTAGAAGTATGGGTATTTCAGTAAAGGGAGATTTTCCCGGTAATAATTAATCTTCTATCAAATGAGTAAACTTACAAAAAATCAAAAGTTAGCTGCAGAGAAGATTGAAGAAGGAAAATCTTACTCTCTAAAGGAGGCTTCTGCTCTAGTAAAGGAGATCACAACAACTAAGTTTGACGCTTCTGTTGATATTGATGTTCGCCTAGGTGTTGACCCTCGTAAGGCTAACCAGATGGTTAGAGGCGTTGTGTCGTTGCCAAACGGAACAGGAAAGCAGACAAGAGTACTTGTATTGTGTACATCAGATGTTGAAGCTGCAGCTAAAGAGGCTGGTGCTGATTACGTTGGTCTTGACGAGTATATCGAGAAGATCAAGGGTGGTTGGACAGATTTCGACGTTATGATTACAATGCCTTCAATCATGGGTAAAATTGGTGCTCTAGGACGTGTGCTAGGACCTCGCGGTTTGATGCCAAATCCAAAGAGTGGTACAGTTACTAATGAGGTAGCTAAGGCAGTTAAGGAAGTAAAGCAGGGAAAGATCGATTTCAAGGTTGACAAGTTTGGTATCGTCCACACTTCAATCGGTAAGGTTTCTTTCACTCCAGATCAGATCTTCGGAAATGCTAAGGAGTTCATGGCAACAATCATGAAGTTGAAGCCATCTTCAGCTAAGGGAACTTACGTAAAGAGCATCTATCTTTCAAGCACAATGAGTCAGGGTATCAAGATTGATCCTAGAACAATTGATGAAATTTAATATTAAGATCAGACATGAAGAAGGAAGATAAAGTAGCTGTAATTGAGCAGTTGTCTAATACTCTATCTGAGTATAGTCACTTTTATGTTGCTGATGCGTCAGATCTTAATGCAGAGCAGACAAGTGCACTTCGTCGTGCATGTTTTGAGCAGCAGATCAAATTGATCGTTGTTAAGAACACATTGATGAAGAAGGCTCTTGATCAGAAGGACACTGATTTTTCTCAGTTGTATTCATCTCTTAAGGGATCATCTGCTATTATGTTTACTAACACTGGTAATGCACCAGCTAAGTTGATTAAGGACTTCTCTTCAAAGAATCCTTTGAAGAAGCCTGTACTTAAGGGTGCATACGTAGAGGAGAGCTTCTACGGAGCTGATCAGCTTGAGGCATTGGTAAGCATCAAGAGCAAGAACGAACTTATTGGCGACGTTATCGCTTTGTTGCAATCTCCAGCAAAGAATGTTATCTCATCTTTGCAGTCAGGTGCAAACATTTTGCATGGTGTTCTTAAGACACTTGCAGAGAAATAATTTATTAATTCAAACAATCTAAAAAAAGAAATAAAATGGCAGATTTGAAAGCATTTGCAGAGCAGTTGGTCAACTTGACAGTTAAGGAAGTAAACGAGTTGGCTGATATTTTGAAGAACGAGTACGGTATCGAGCCAGCAGCAGCAGCAGTTGCAGTAGCAGCAGGTCCTGCAGCAGGTGCAGCAGCAGCTGAGGAGAAGTCTTCATTCGACGTAGTTTTGAAGTCAGCAGGCGCTAACAAGCTTCAGGTTGTTAAGGCTGTTAAGGAGGCTTGTGGTCTAGGTCTTAAGGAGGCTAAGGATATCGTAGACGGTGCTCCAGCTACAGTTAAGGAAGGCGTTGCTAAGGACGAGGCTGAGTCATTGAAGAAGACTCTAGAAGAGGCTGGTGCTGAAGTTGAGCTTAAGTAATATCGCCTGATTTCAGGTTTATAGTTTAGAACCACGGAGGTGTGGTTCTAAACTTTTTTGTGTCTTAACAATTTTACTTCATTAAAACATCAGCAAAAATGTCTCAACAGTTAAATAATAAGAGGGTAAGTTTCGCATCTGTTAAAAACCAGATGGAATATCCTGATTTCCTTGAGGTACAGTTGAAGTCCTTCAAGGAGTTTTTCCAGATTGATACTCCACCTGAGCAGAGGAAGAATGAGGGAATGTATAAGGTTTTCTCTGAGAACTTCCCTATTGCAGACACTCGAAATAACTTCGTATTAGAGTTTTTGGATTACTATATTGATCCATGCAAATATAGCATTGACGAATGTATTGAGCGTGGTCTTACATACAATGTGCCATTGAAGGCTAAGTTGAAATTGTATTGTACAGATCCTGAGCACGAAGATTTTGAGACTATTATTCAAGATGTTTATCTTGGAAATATTCCGTACATGACGGAGAAAGGCACTTTCGTTATCAATGGTGCTGAGCGCGTTGTTGTGTCTCAGTTGCACAGATCACCAGGTGTATTCTTCGGTCAGAGCATGCACGCTAACGGTACTAAGTTGTATTCTGCTCGTATCATTCCTTTCAAGGGTTCTTGGATTGAGTTTGCTACAGATATCAACAACGTGATGTATGCTTACATCGACCGTAAGAAGAAATTACCTGTGACAACTTTGTTGCGTGCTATTGGTTTCGAGAGCGATAAGGATATTCTTGAAATTTTCGGGCTTGCTGAAGAAGTTGAAGTAAAGGCTAAGAATATTAACAAATTCGTAGGTAGAAAGCTTGCTGCACGTGTCTTAAAGGCATGGACAGAGGATTTCGTAGATGAGGATACTGGTGAGGTTATCTCTGTTGAGAGAAACAAGGTTCTTATCGAGCGTGAGACAATTCTTGAGGAGGAGCACATGGATGCAATCCTTGAGTCTAACGCTTCTACAATTCTATTACATAAGGAAGATGTTTCGACTTCTGACTATAGCATCATCTTTAACACTTTGCAGAAGGATGATACTAACTCTGAGAAGGAAGCCGTTAATTATATTTATCGTCAGTTGCGTAACGCTGAGCCTGCTGATGACGCTGCAGCTCGCGAAATTATTCAGAACTTGTTCTTCTCTGAAAAGAGATACGATTTGGGTGATGTAGGTCGTTACAGAATCAACAAGAAGCTTAACCTTACTATCGACCCTAGCATTCAGGTGTTGACTAAGGAGGATATCATTGAGATTATCAAGTATCTAATTGAGCTTATCAACTCTAAGGCTGAGGTTGATGATATCGACCACTTGAGCAACAGACGTGTACGTACTGTAGGTGAGCAGCTTTACAACCAGTTCGGTGTTGGTCTTGCTCGTATGGCTCGTACAATCCGTGAGAGAATGAACGTTCGCGACAATGAGGTGTTCACTCCAATTGACTTGATCAATGCTAAGACAATTACTTCGGTAATCAATAGCTTCTTTGGAACTAACGCCCTTTCTCAGTTCATGGACCAAACTAACCCATTGGCTGAGATTACTCACAAGCGTCGTCTATCTGCCCTAGGTCCTGGTGGTTTGTCTCGTGATAGAGCCGGATTTGAGGTGCGTGACGTTCACTACACTCACTATGGTCGTCTATGTCCAATTGAGACTCCAGAAGGTCCAAACATCGGTTTGATTTCTTCGTTGTGTGTACACGCTAAGATCAATGATCTTGGATTTATCGCTACTCCTTACCGTAAGATTAACAACGGTATCGCAGATATGTCTGAGACTGGTATAGAGTACATGACAGCTGAGGAAGAGGAAGGAAAGATCATCGGTCAGGGTAATGCTCAGATTGACGAGAACGGAAATTTCTTGACAGACAAGGTTAAGGCTCGTCGTCAGGGTGACTTCCCAGTTGTGGATCCAACTGAGCTTGAGTTGATGGATATCGCTCCAAACCAGATTGCGTCTATCGCAGCTTCTTTGATTCCATTTATTGAGCATGATGACGCCAACCGTGCGTTGATGGGATCTAACATGATGCGCCAGGCTGTTCCATTGCTAACTACTGAGTCTCCAATCGTTGGAACTGGTATTGAGGCACAGCTTGCAAGAGACTCACGTACACAGATCTCTGCAGAGGGTGACGGTGTTGTTGAGTATGTTGACGCTTCTGTTATTAAGATTAAGTATGACCGTACTGAAGACGAGGAGTTCACAAGCTTCGTTTCTGCGGTTAAGGAATATAAATTGCCTAAGTTCAGAAGAACTAACCAGAACACTACAATTGACTTGCGTCCGCTTGTTAACCGTGGTGACCGTGTGACTAAGGGACAGATCCTTACTCAGGGTTACTCAACTGATAAGGGAGAGCTTGCAATCGGTAAGAACTTGCTAGTTGCGTTCATGCCTTGGAAGGGTTACAATTATGAGGATGCCATCGTAATCAACGAGAAAGTTGTAAAATGGGATATGTTTACATCAGTTCACGTTGAGGAGGATACTCTAGAGGTTCGTGAGACTAAGCGTGGTATGGAGGAGTTGACTGCTGATATTCCAAACGTCAGCGAAGAGGCAACTCGTAACCTAGATGAGAACGGTGTTATCCGTATCGGTGCTCCTGTAGAGCCAGGTGATATCATCATTGGTAAGATCACTCCAAAGGGTGAGTCTGATCCTTCACCAGAAGAGAAATTGCTTCGTGCAATCTTCGGTGATAAGGCAGGTGATGTTAAGGATGCATCTTTGAAGGCTACTCCATCACTTCACGGTGTAGTTATCGGAAAGAGAACATTCGCTCGTGCTATCAAGAACCGTAAGTCAAGACAGTCTGATAAGGAACTTTTGGAGGCAGTAGATGCTAAATTCGATCAGGCAGCAGCTGAGTTGAAGAAGATTTTGGTTGACAAGCTTCTTGTCCTTACAAAGGGTAAGACATCTAAGGGTGTTAAGGATTGTATGGATATCGAGGTAATCGGTAAGGGTGATGTCTTCACAAATAAGCTATTCAATAGCATCGACTACAATTCTATCCACTGGAATGATTGGACAGAGGATGAGAAGACTAACAAGATGATCAGTGAACTTATCTCTAACTACTTGGCTCAGCACAAGGAACTTGAGGCTGGAGTTAAGAGAGACAAGTTTGCAATCAATATCGGTGATGAGCTACCAAACGGCATCATGCAGTTGGTTAAGGTTTACATCGCTAAGAAGCGTAAGATTCGTGTAGGTGACAAGATGGCCGGACGTCACGGTAACAAGGGTATCGTGTCAAGAATCGTTCGTCAGGAGGATATGCCATTCTTGGCAGACGGTACTCCAGTCGACATCTGTCTAAACCCACTAGGTGTGCCTTCTCGTATGAACATCGGACAGATCTTCGAGACAGTTCTTGGATGGGCAGGTTTGAAGCTAGGTGTTAAGTTTGCTACTCCTATCTTCGACGGTGCTTCTCTTGATGATTTGAATGAGTGGACAGACAAGGCAGGTCTTCCAAGATATGGTAAGACATACTTGTTCGACGGTGGTACAGGAGAGCAGTTCGACCAGCCAGCTACAGTCGGTGTGATCTACATGCTTAAGCTTGGTCACATGGTCGACGATAAGATGCACGCTCGTTCAATCGGACCTTACTCATTGATTACTCAGCAGCCTCTAGGAGGTAAGGCTCAGTTCGGTGGTCAGCGTTTCGGAGAGATGGAGGTCTGGGCAATTGAGGCATACGGTGCTTCTCATGTATTGCAGGAGATCCTAACTATCAAGTCTGATGACGTTAAGGGCCGTGCTCGTGCTTACGAGGCAATCGTTAAGGGTGAGCCAATGCCAACACCAGGTATTCCAGAGTCTCTAAACGTGTTGCTACACGAGTTGAGAGGTTTGGGCTTGAGTATTACTTTGGATTAAATTGTAGAAGATATGGCTTTCAGAAAAGATACAAAAGTAAAAAATACATTCTCGAAGATTTCTATCGCTCTTGCTTCTCCAGAAGAGATTTTGGAGCAGTCAAGCGGTGAGGTGCTAAAGCCTGAGACAATCAACTATCGTACATACAAGCCAGAAAGAGATGGTTTGTTCTGCGAGAAGATCTTTGGACCAGTAAAGGATTTTGAGTGCCACTGTGGAAAGTATAAGAGAATCAGATATAAAGGTATTGTCTGCGACCGTTGTGGTGTTGAGGTGACTGAGAAGAAAGTTCGCCGCGAGAGAATGGGTCACATCCATTTGGTTGTGCCTGTTGCTCACAACTGGTATTTCAGATCAACTCCTAACAAGATCGGTTATCTTCTTGGTCTTCCATCAAAGACTCTTGATGCAATAATCTACTACGAAAAGTACGTTGTTTTGCAGCCAGGTATCTTAGCTAGCGAGGGTATTACTACTCGCCAGCTTTTGACTGAGGAGGAATACCTAGATTTGATGGATAAACTTCCAATTGAGAATCTTCATCTTGAGGATACTGACCCTAATAAGTTTATCGCAAAGATGGGTGCCGAGGCTGTTTACGAGATGCTAAAGGAGGTTGACTTGGATTCTCTATCATACGAGTTGAGAAACAAGGCAAGCCAGGAGACATCTCAGCAGAGAAAGAATGAGGCTTTGAAGCGTCTTCAGGTGGTAGAGGCATTCCGTGCATCTCACGGTAAGAGCCGTCCTGAGTGGATGATCGTTAAGGTCGTTCCTGTTATCCCACCTGAATTGCGTCCTTTGGTTCCATTGGATGGTGGACGTTTCGCAACTTCAGATTTGAATGATCTATACAGACGTGTTATTATCCGTAACAACCGTCTTAAGAGACTAATAGAGATCCACGCTCCTGAGGTTATCCTACGTAACGAGAAGCGTATGTTGCAGGAGGCTGTCGATTCATTGTTCGACAACTCTAAGAAGGCAACAGCTGTTAAGTCGGAGGCTAACAGAGCATTGAAGTCATTGTCAGACAGCTTGAAGGGTAAGCAGGGACGTTTCCGTCAGAACTTGCTTGGTAAGCGTGTTGACTACTCAGCTCGTTCCGTAATCGTCGTTGGACCAGAGTTGAAGATGCACGAGTGTGGTATTCCTAAATATATGGCAGCTGAGCTTTACAAGCCATTCGTTATCCGTAAACTTATCGAGCGTGGTATCGTCAAGACAGTTAAGTCAGCAAAGAAGATTGTAGACCGCAAGGATCCAATCGTTTGGGATATCCTTGAGTACGTTATGAAGGGTCACCCAGTACTATTGAACCGTGCCCCTACATTGCATCGTCTTGGTATCCAGGCATTCCAGCCTAAGATGATCGAGGGTAAGGCAATCCAGTTGCACCCACTTGCATGTACAGCGTTCAACGCCGACTTCGATGGTGACCAGATGGCCGTTCACTTGCCACTAGGTAATGAGGCTGTTCTTGAGGCACAGATGTTGATGCTTGGATCTCACAATATCCTTAACCCTGCTAACGGTGCTCCTATTACAGTGCCAGCACAGGACATGGTCCTTGGACTTTACTATATCACAAAGGAGCGTCCAGGTACTAAGGGTGAGGGGTTGAAGTTCTACGGAATGGAAGAGGCTCAGATTGCTTACAATGAGCAGAAGGTTGACCTTCACGCTCCAATCGAGGTTGTTGTTGATGATGTAGACGAGAATGGAGCTCCAATCCGTCACATGGTTAAAACAACTGTTGGTAAGCTTATCTTCAATGAGAAAGTTCCAAAAGCTGTAGGTTTCATCAATGAACTTATTTCTAAGAAGTCATTGAAGAACATTATCAGCAAGGTTATCAAGACTTGTGGTGTTGCTCGTACAGCTCAGTTCTTGGATGATATTAAGAATCTTGGTTACTACATGGCCTTCAAGGGTTGTTTGTCATTTAACCTTGAGAACGTTATCATTCCTAAGGAGAAAGAGGAGTTTATCAATGAGGGATATGCTCAGGTAGAGGAGATCATGAATAACTATAACTTGGGTGTTATTACTCCAAATGAGCGTTACAACAATATTATTAGCATCTGGACTGAGGTTAATAAGAATTTGACTGATGTCTTGATGAAGACAATTAAGGAGGACGAACAGGGATTCAACTCAGTTTACATGATGCTTGACTCTGGTGCCCGTGGATCTAGAGAGCAGATTCGTCAGCTTTCAGGAATGCGTGGTTTGATGGCTAAGCCTCAGAAGGCTGGAGCTGCAGGTGGTCAGATCATTGAGAACCCTATCCTTTCTAACTTTAAGGAAGGTTTGTCAGTCCTTGAGTACTTTATCTCAACTCACGGTGCTCGTAAGGGTCTTGCCGATACAGCCTTGAAGACAGCCGATGCAGGTTACTTGACACGTCGTCTTGTTGACGTATCTCACGATGTGATCATCAACGAAGAGGATTGTGGAACATTGCGTGGTCTTGTCTGCACAGATATTAAGAAGAACGATGATGTCATCGCTAAGTTGGGCGACAGAATCCTTGGTCGTGTGTCTGTTCACGATGTAGTTAATCCAGAGACAGGAGAGGTAATCGTGATGGCAGGTCAGGAGATCAGAGAGGATCAGGTTGACGCAATCAACGCTGCTAAGATCGAAAAGGTTGAGATTCGTTCAGTGCTTACTTGTGAGTCTAAGAGAGGTGTTTGTGCTAAATGTTACGGACGTAACTTGGCAACAGGACGTATGGTTCAGGAAGGTGAGGCAGTTGGAGTTATCGCTGCTCAGGCTATCGGTGAGCCAGGAACTCAGTTGACACTTCGTACATTCCACGCCGGAGGTACTGCTGGTAACGTTGCAACAAACAACGGTATCACATCTAAATATGATGGTGTTGTTGAATTTGAGGAGTTGAAGGTTGTAAAGACTGATAAGAAGTTTACTACAAAATACACAACTCCAACAGGTGATGTTGAGACAGAGCGTGAGGTAGAAGTAGTAGTAGGACGTCTATGTGAGGTGAGAATTGTCAACCCTACAACTAAGATTGAGCTTACTCGTGCTGAGATTCCTTACGGTACTGAACTATTCTTCAGACAAGGTCAGGAAATCCATAGTGGCGAAAAACTATGTGAGTGGGACCCATACAACGCCGTTATCGTAACCGAGGTGGCTGGTAAGGTAGAATTTGAGAGCTTGATTGAGGGTGTTACTTGCCGTTCAGATCGTGATGCTGCAACAGGTAATGAGGAGAAGATTATTATTGAATCTAAGGATAAGACTAAGTCTCCTGTATGTAACATCATCAATGAGGATGGAAGCATCGAGAGATCATACAACTTGCCAGTGGGTGCAACAGTCGTTGTTTCTGAGGGTGAAAAATTGAAGAAAGGTCAGCTTTTGGTTAAGATCCCAAGATCTTCAAGCAAGGCAGGCGATATCACCGGAGGTCTTCCACGAGTACAAGAGTTGTTCGAGGCTCGTAATCCGTCAAATCCAGCGATCGTTGCTGAAATCGATGGGGAGATCTCATTCGGTAAGATCAAGAGAGGTAACCGTGAAATCTCTGTCACTTCTAAGTTCGGTGAGATTAAGAAATATCTAGTTTCTTTGTCTAAACAGGTCTTGGTACAGGAGGGTGACTATGTACGTGCAGGAAACCCAATCTCCGACGGTGCTATTTGTCCATCAGATATTCTAGCAATCCTTGGTCCTACTGCCGTTCAGGAGTACATTGTGAACGAGGTTCAGGATGTGTACCGTCTACAGGGTGTAGGTATCAACGATAAGCACTTTGAGGTTATCGTACGTCAGATGATGCGTAAGGTTCAGATTTCTGATCCAGGTGATACATTGTTCTTGGAGAACGATCTAGTTGACAAGCTAGAGTTTATGGAGGAGAACGATAAGTTGTTTGATAAGAAGATCGTTGTCGACGCTGGTGGTTCTACAAACTTTAAGCCAGGTCAGGTCGTTACAGCTCGTAACCTTCGTGCTGAGAACAGTATGCTTAAGCGTCGTGACTTGAAGATCGTTACAGTTCGTGATGCTATCCCTGCAACTGCAACTCAGATTCTACAAGGTATCACAGGAGCTGCTCTTCAGACTCGTAGCTTCATGTCTTCTGCATCATTCCAGCAGACAACTAAGGTTCTTAACGATGCCGCTCTACGTGGTAAGACTGATTACCTTGAGGGTATGAAGGAGAACGTTATCTGCGGTCACTTGATTCCAGCTGGTACAGGTCTTTCTAAGTTCCAGCAGATCATCGTTGGTCCAAAGGAGGAGATGGAGAGAGCATACGCTAAGTCTTCATACGATTATGAGGATGGTGATTTCGCTGTTGAGTTCCCTTCTGAGAACGAATAATTAGATTTCTCTAATTAAACATATAAAAAGTAGGCTGCAATTTGTAGCCTGCTTTTTTTGTTTCAGGTTTCAAATTTATGAGGCTAAGAAATGAAGGTTTGTGTAGAGCCCGTCATTGTTAACGACAACGTCAAGGTCAAGGTCAACGTTAATATTTGCATTAATAATTCTAAAATCGTACTTTTGCTTAAAATCAATAAAATTTTAGATCATGGATAATAACGATAACAACGATAAAGACCAACGTCGTGGTTTCCCCGTTGAAATCACAGAGGAGATAGCAGAGGGTGTATATGCCAATTTTGCCCTTGTAGGCCATTCTCAGACAGAATTCTTGCTAGACTTTGCCAAGACTATACCAGGACAACAAAAAGGCAAAATAAAGAGCCGTGTGATCATGTCTCCAATACAGGCAAAACGTTTGCTTCGTGCGTTGGCTGACAACCTCGCTAAATATGAGCAGACTTTCGGAACAATCAACGATCAGCCTGTTAATCCTCGTGGTAATGGCAACGGCGACAATGGATCTGTTCCTCCATCGTTCATGGGATTCAATGGTACAGGTGAAGCATAATTAAAATGCTAAATTAAAAATGCTGAATTGTAGAGACGTGGCATTGCCGCGTCTCCTTTTTTATGTCCTCTTAATCGCTTTAATTATTAATTATTTTTATCTTTGTCGTAAACGATTTAATAATTTAGGATTTTACTTAGGATATGAAGAAATACTCTCATGCATGGATAGCCTTTATGGCGATGAAAAGACTGGAGGTTATCGCTACCACAGAAGATGAATCAGTTGTCAAAGGTGTTGCGGATGACGTCCGTCAGCATGCAAAAACTCTTTGGAAATGGTTTAGAAACTACCGTGATTTTGTTATTGAAGGTGCATGGTATCCCGACGAGGTATTCAAGGATATGAGCACAAGCCATATTGTCAAGTATGAGCCTGAAGGCAATTACTCAGAATTTCGTAATATGCCTGGTACTCACTCCATCAGTGCTATGATGAAAAAATCATCACCTCTCTACAAAAAGCCTTATTCTATCGTTAAGGGAAATTGTGCAGACCGTTGCGAATCTATCGCCCACAGTATCGTCGACAATTTCAAGATGCTTCAGAAGGAGGACCGTGGTTGCCCAATCACTACTACCAACAACCATATTGCAATGCGTTTCTTCATTCTTAGCCACTACGTCGCCGATTGTCATATGCCTTTCCACTGCGACAATCGTCCGTTCAGCGACGAGAAGGGTATGCATGGCATCATTGAGAAGAAATGGGAGGACCAAATCAAAAAGTCGTATAAGATCGACGTCGATAATAATCGTTTTTTCTATGATCCCGACGGCTATCCGTTGCCGTTAAACTCTTCTGCATTTCTCGATGATGTTGTAAATGAAATCCAGACACGTCAGTATATTCACGGATGGGGAACAAATAACTCTAGCACTTGGGACTATATGAGTGGCGTTTCTCAGTATTCGTATCTGTTCTCTCGTTTCTTGGTTCCTGAAAGTTTTTCTACAAATCAGAATTTTGTGGAGTTTACAGAACAAACAGAGTGGGGCAAAAACTTCGATGCGTATAATAAGATGATCTTCTCCGACGCGATTGATTCCATCGCACGTATTTGGCTACACGTGTGGATTAAATACCGACAGTGGTTGAAGGAATAAATAATGTGAATAATTAAGAAAATAATTAATTTCAGGTATGATAAAAAAACAAATCATCCGCTTGTTAGTCCTACTCGTCACTAGCCTGGTGACGCAATGTCTGTATGCGGACACATTGTCGGTCAATTCCACGATTGAGAAGGTCACCGTCTACAAGAAGGGAGCTTTAGTTAGTCGTAAAGTGCATGTGAAGATTCCTGCTGGTGTGACAGTGTTGAAGATTCCGATGCTTAGCCCTGTTTTCAACCAAAAAACTATTCAGGTAGGGGTGTCCAACTCTGATATCTCTTTGGGTAAGGTCAAGGTGGAGATGGAGATGCCTAACCGTGCTTCCGTCGCACATGCCAATGATTCGTTGGTGAAGCGTCTTGCTCTTATCAATGACTCTGCCAATTTGATAGACTCTTACAAGTCTGTGCTGGATCGTGAGCGTACTATTCTTCTCAACAACGATGACATCGGTGGAAGGAAAGGTTTTGATGCGGCAAAGTTAGCCGACGTCGCTGCTTTCCTTCGTAAGGATTTGGATGAGATTGCCGATTTGCTGATTGGCTACAACAAAAGCCAGAAAAAACTTGAGTCGGAGAAGAAAAATATTGGCCAAGAGATAAAACTTTTGGATGAGAGAGCCATGGTGCCTAAGGCGGCTCTTTATGTCTCGCTGGTGTCGAATAATCCAAGTGAGACGAATATTGATTTTAGTTATGTGGTGCAAGATGCAGAGTGGACTCCATTCTTTGAGTTGAGAATCTCAGAGAATAACCCATCCATGGAGGTGACTAAAAAGGTGATGGTCAATCAAAATACTAAGGAGGATTGGAATGATGTGAAGATGACTGTCACTCGAACAAATCCATCCGACAATAATGCCCGTCCAGAGTTGAAGCGTTACACTCTACCTCAAACGTATAGCAGTACATCATCGTCGACTTCAGAAAGGAAGATGGTGAAGGTAATGGGAAATGTGCGTGACAGTCGTGAAAGTATCCAGGGTGTTCTGATTGAATGTCCGTCGACTAACGTCACTGCACAGACTGACGCATCTGGTTATTATGATATCTTGGTTCCAGAAAACAGTCAATTGAAGTTTTTTCACAATAGTCATAAGACTGTTGATAAGAGAATCCAAAGCGATAATGTCATAATTCTCAATGTGATAATGGAAGAGGATGCAAAGAAAATTTATGGAAACAGAATTAGAATTAGAGGTGTCGTAAGAGATTCACTTGAACCTCTTCCATTTGCAAATATTCTTGTCAAAGGAACAAAGGAAGGCACTAATAGTGACATAGATGGAAACTATGAAATTGATGTCCCTATAGGTGCTGTCTTGGAGTTCTCTTATTCTGGATATCAAACGGTAACTCGTAAAATCACAAGTGCCACATCCTCTATTATGAATGTGACATTGAACTTTGAAGAGCTTGAAGAATTGGTGGTTACTGGTTACGGAAAAAAGGGTAGATCAAAGGTAAAGAGATCAAAGGAGACTGTATCTATTGATGAAGCGTTGGCAGAAAGAGTATCTGGAGTGTCAGTGAATAGTTCTTCTGGTCAACCAGGATCTGCTTCAAGTGTGAGAGTTCGAGGTGTCTCCTCTTTGTCTGGAACTGATGAACCATTGTATGTCGTAGATGGAATTCCATTGGTAAAAGGTAAAGATGGTGCCAATACAAATCCAATGGCATCAATTGATCCTTCTGATATCCTTACAATGGAAGTCTTGAATGACGCTTCTTCGACAAGTATCTATGGATCGCGCGCATCTAATGGTGTGATTCTTATTACAACTAAGAAGGGATCTAAGGTGGGCTCAGGATTATACTTGTCCACTTTCTCAAAACTTCAGGATTACACAGCAGAATCGACAACGTTGAACACAATCACGTCGGACGGATCTGAACATGAGGCGACGCTTGGTTCTCAAAGTATACCTGCTAAATTCAGTTATTATGCTGCTCCTAAAATCACTCCGAATGTCTACATGTTGGCTGAGGTCCCTAATTGGCGCGACTATGAGTTGCTAAAGGGTAAATTGCGAGTCTTCTTGGATAACACTTACGTTGGTGATTCTTACTGGACTCCGAATGAGATTCAGGATACATTACACTTCTCGGTTGGTAAAGAGAAGAATATCGGAGTGGAGCGTATATTGAAGTCGACAAAAGAGCGTAAGTCGATGTTGAGAACAGCAAAGAAGGTAACACGAAACTGGGTTATCACGGTCAAGAATAATAAGGAGACGGCTGTGGATATCGTAGTGGAGGATCAGATTCCTGTCGCCACTAACGACGAGGCTAAAGTCACTCTTCTTGAGTCGAGCAATGCTAAGGTCAACGATAAGGAGGGCATCTTGAAATGGAATCTTCATCTTGCTCCCGGTGAAAAGAAGGAACTCAACATCAATTATGAGGTGAAGGTGAAGAATGAGTTCCTTTTCGACAAATTGATTGACAACAAAGATCTATAATGATTCGTAATTCGTATAGACGGGGCATGCCCCGTCTTACACAGGTATAAATAAAAGCGTATGAAAATACAAAATATAATAGCAGGTTGCCTCTCTTTGGGCATCACGACAATTACTGCGGCTCCTGTGGAGACTCAGTCGAAAATCAAAGAGGTGATGGTTTACACCAATGGCGCGATGGTAAAGCGTACAGCAAACGTCAACACTAAAAGTGGAGTGACGGAGGTGAAGATTCCGTTGCTAACTCCGATGTTGGAGCAAAACTCTGTGCAGGTGGGTGTGAAGGGTGGAAATGTGACTCTCTCTTCTATCTCGTACGACGTGGAGGTGCCAGGCCAGAAACAGATTGGCAAGGAGGTGGAGACATTGTCGAAGAGAGCTTCGGTATTGCGTGATTCAATTGATATTTTGCAGAGTAAGAAAGAGGTGCTTGATAGAGAACGTGACTTACTTCTAAAGAGCAACAACATTGGTGGAGATAACGGTTTTACTGCCACAACCTTGCAGGGGATTGCTTCTTACGTTCGTAATGATTTGAATGAGATCATCAACAAGCAATACGACTATCAAAAACGTATGAAGAAGTACCAGGATGAACTTACTCTTAATGAGCAGAAGGTGAATCTCCTATATGGCAAACAGATGGAGCCAATGAGTTTCCTTTTGGTTAAACTTGAGTCGACGTCGGCATCAAACTGTGAGTTGGAGATTAACTACTTTGTGGATAATGCCTCTTGGATGCCGTTCTACGAGGCTCGTATCGCCAAGAACGACACTAAGCTTCATTTGGTGCAGAAAGCTTATATCAGCCAGGCGACAAAGGAGAAGTGGAATAATGTACAGATTCTTCTTTCTCAGAATGATCCGAGTGTGAGCAATGAAAAACCAGAATTAGGACGCTATATCGTGCCTTCTGGCACATATATCGGAAGGTCAGTCAACACCATTGATTATAGCAATCCATACGTCAAGGTTATGGGTGTGGTAAGAGACTGGAAAGGTCCGTTGAAGGGGGCTTTGATCACTTGTGATGGCGACCGCAAGACAGAGTCTGATGAAAACGGTTACTATGAGTTGTTGGTGCCTGTAAATGCAGATGTCACTTACTCTTATTCTGGCTATAGCAATACAAATTGCAATGTAAGAGGAAAGAATGTAGTGGTGAAAAATGTACGTATGGAGAGCAATAAATCACAAGTGACAGAGTCTGATGTCCATCAGAATTTCTCCAACTATATTGAGCAGAATAGAATCATGAGTGTGTCTCAAGCTGTGTCAGGTAGTGATTTGGAGTCGAATATCCCGCAGATGGTCATTCGCAACACTATCTCAAAGATTGGAGGCAAGAACACTATCCCTGCCGACGGTGCCGACCATGAGATCGTGGTGAAGGATTTCTCTGTCGACGCAGAGTATAACTACTACGCTGTGCCAAAACTATCTAAGGATGTCTATCTTGTGGCGTCGATACCAAACTGGAAAAAATTGGATTTGCTTGATGGAAATGTCAAATTGTTCTTGAACAATATGTATATGGGAGAGAGTTTCATCAATGCACGTCAGACAGAGGACACTTTGAACCTTTCAATCGGAAAAGATAAGGAGTTGGCAGTCGACAGAAAAGATATGCGTACTTATTCTTCTAAGAATCTTATCAAGACATCCGACAAGGTGGAACGTGAATGGATGATCACAGTTAAGAATAATAAATCTGTGTCTGTTAAGGTGACCGTTGAGGATCAGTTCCCAGT
>JAZUGF010000047.1:0-6011 GCA_045641065.1 Paludibacteraceae bacterium
ATATCGTGTTCACGCTTTCGCCTTTCTTAAGTAGTCGCATATATTTCTGCAACTCCTTCTTCCCGTGCTTTCCGCTCTCTTGCTTTTTGCTCATAATTTAACCCCTAAAGTTTTTTGTCTAACTTTAGGGGTTCATATCACGTGCCCCGTCTCTACAATTTACTATTCATTTTTTCCTTCTATACTCAATATCAAAAGGAGGCAACCATCAATCATCAACCAACCATCACACTGCTTTCGCAAACATGTCTCCTACAAGTTTGAAGTCCAAACCTGAATGAATTGGGGTATCGTCCTCCTCTTCCTCTACGATTTCTCCATTTTCATCCATAACAACTTCTGGTGCTGGAGCATCATCGTCGGCAGTCTCAGTCTCTTCTGTATTTACTGGTGCAGCAGTTGCGGCTTTCTTACGGTATTCTTCCAAGAAATCCATCAACTGACGGTTGACAAGGATTCTATGCATTGTCTTGAAGTCAAGACGGGAGTGTGTCCCTTCGTTGACTTGAATCAAATCTATATTGAATGTGGCTCCTGTATCGTCTGGCAGCAAGAACTGGCTGACTCCTTTGATGAAATCTTCCGTCAACGCTCTATCCTCCAACATCAGGCTAAGATGCATTCTCAATCCTTCTTTCGCCTCACTCATCAGTTTGAAATCATTATAAGTGATACGGTACTGATCCGGACGGAATCGATCTGGAGCTACCGTAGCCGCAAAAACAATACAATTATTGACCTGAAGGTAGTTGACCATACCCACGTCTCTACCCCATAATGCGATCTCCTTCGCACCTGAATAATCCTCAATCTTTAGGATGACGCCGGGTGTTCCCTTCTGCGAGGTTTTATGTGTGATAGCGGTGATGATTCCACCTGCCGTGATCTTATTTCTTCCCTGTATCTTCTCTATATCTTCAAGTTCGGTGACTCGGGTGTTGCAGATATACTTCAATAGGATATAGTAGTCGTCGAGCGGATGGGCCGACAAATAGATTCCCACCAACTCTTTCTCTTTCTGCAGACGCTCCAACGCAGTCCACTTCTCAAACTTTGGCAACGGTGGCAATGCGATAGACTGTGTCATCTCCATCTCACCGAACAGTGAATTCTGCGATGAATTGTTGGCAAACTTCACCTTCTTACCGAAATCGGCAAGCACCACGCTAAACTGCATCTCTTTCTGGTTGAGTGCGAAGAAATGCTCACGTTCGATTCCCTTTAATGAATCAAAAGCACCAGCCATGGCAAGACACTCCAAATCTTTCGCTCCACAGTTGACTCGGCTCACGAAATCATAGATGTCTGTATACTTGCCGTTCTTTTCTCGTTCTGCAATAAGTTCGTCGACGACAGCACGTGACATTCCCTTGATACCTTGTAGACCAAAACGAATATTTCCTGCCGCATTGGTGCTGAAGAAACTGTCGGATTCATTCACGTCGGGACTCAACACTTCGATACCCATACGCTTGCACTCGTCCATAAACTTACGCACATCCTCAATCTTATCCATCGAACGGGTAAGGTTGGCTGCCATATAGTCGGCTGGATAGTGTGCTTTAAGATAAGCTGTCTGATAAGCAACCCATGAATAGCAAGTGGCGTGGGATTTATTGAAGGCGTACTTGGCGAACTCCTCCCAGTCGCGCCAGATTTTATCCAACGTCTCTGCTTTGTGACCATTCTCGACACCCTGCTTCATGAACTTTGCCTTAAGCTCGTTCATCTTCTCAATCAACTTCTTACCCATCGCTTTACGTAGGGCATCACTCTCACCACGAGTGAAGTTGGCAAGCTGTCGAGACAGAAGCATTACCTGCTCCTGATAAACGGTAACTCCATACGTATCCTTCAAGTATTTCTCCATACATGGGATATCGTAAGTCACCTCTTTCTTTCCAAGTTTACGATCAATAAACTCTGGGATATACTGCAATGGGCCCGGACGGTAAAGGGCATTCATCGCAATCAAATCTTCAAACACTGAAGGCTGAAGCTCACGTAGATACTTCTGCATTCCCGCCGACTCAAACTGGAATGTGCCGATTGTATCGCCACGAGAATATAGCTCGTAAGTCTCTTTATCATCGATTGGAATCTTGTCGATATCGAGGTCGATTCCGTGTGATTTTTTAATATTCTTAATTGCCTCCTTAATGATTGAAAGTGTTTTCAATCCCAAGAAGTCCATCTTAATCAATCCAACCGACTCGATAACGTGTCCGTCGTACTGAGTTACCATCACCTTAGTCTTGGTTTCCTTATCCTCCACAGTAGAGATTGGAGCCCAATTGGTCAAGTCTCCAGCACCGATGATTACACCACACGCGTGTATACCTGTTTGGCGGATAGTATTCTCAAGCTGCGACGCGTAGATAAGAGTCGACTTGATCTGCTCATCTGTACCCTCCACAGCAGCCTGCATCTCAGGCACATACTTGAAGCAGTTCTTCAAGTTGACCTTTGGCACCTTACCTGTTTTAGGATCAGCAAGGCTATCGTCGAATGCGTCTGGCACCCATTTCTTCATCTGGCTCGACAAACTCAATGGCACATCCTGCACACGAGCGACGTCGGCAATGGAACTCTTCGTCGCCATTGTACCATATGTGATGATATGAGCCACTTTCTCTTTTCCGTACTTCTCTGTAACCCAGTCGAGCACCTTACCACGGCCGTCATCATCGAAGTCGACATCAATATCGGGCAAAGAGATACGGTCTGGATTCAAGAAACGCTCAAACAGCAGGTCATATTTAAGTGGATCGACGTCGGTGATTTTCAAACAGTATGCCACCACCGAACCAGCGGCAGATCCACGTCCCGGACCTACACTCACGCCAAGTTCCTCACGTGCAGCACGGATATAATCCATCACAATCAAGAAGTAGCCAGGGAATCCCATCGTCTTCATGATATGAAGCTCGAAAACAATACGCTCGGTCTGTTCCTCAGTTAGGTTTTCACCATAACGCATATGAGCACCCTCCCATGCAAGCTTATTCAAATAGTCCGCTTCGAGCTTGATACGGTAAAGTTTATCGTACCCACCGAGTTTTTTGATTTTCTTCTCCGCATCTTCCTGGCTCAACACCACATTATGATTTTCATCCTGAGTGAACTCGTCAAAAAGTTCTTTCTCAGTTATACGTTGACGGTACTCCTCCTCAGTTCCAAAATCTTCAGGGATCGGGAACTTAGGCATGATAGGGTCCGACTCGATACTGTAGACCTCAACCTTATCAGCAATCTCAAGCGTATTAGTAAGAGCTTCGGGAATATCACTGAAAATCTCAGCCATTTCATCGGGCGTTTTAAGCCACTCCTGCTTAGTATAGGTCATACGTTGAGGATCGCTCAACAGTTTACCAGTCGACAAGCATACCAATCTCTCGTGGGCTTCCGAGTGTTCCTCCTCCACGAAGTGAACGTCGTTGGTGCAGACAATCTTAATATCAAGTTTTCTGGCAAGCTCTATAAGCTTTGGATTCACCTGTTGCTCGACCTCATACACCGACGTATTACCATTCGGTTTATCTGTCTTGTGACGCTGGATCTCAATGTAGTAATCCTCACCAAACAGATTCTTGAACCACATTGCAGTCTCCTCAGCAGCAGCCATGTCACCCGACTGAATCTTCTTAGGAAGTTCACCTCCCAAACAAGCAGAGCAGACAATGATATCCTCGTGATACTGCACAAGGAGATCCTTATCAATACGTGGACGGTTGTAATAACCGTCGACCCAAGCCTTAGAAACGATTTTACAAAGATTCTGGTAGCCATGTTTGTTTTTGGCAATCAGAATCAAATGCCAACCACTTGAGTCGGCGATAATGTTTTTTCCTGCCTCATCAATACGGAAAGTATTGTCGTGGTCGGTATGTTTACGACGTGCGCAATAACACTCACATCCAATAAGTGGTTTGAAGATTTTATTCTTAAGTTTGACGATTTCAGCCTCAGCAGCAGCCTTAGCCTCATCTGTCGACTCAGGATTATCAAGGATAGCCTGTTGTTCACCGATCGCACCCTTAGTCTTCTTGTTGACCTTGATAGTATAATCAGTAAGTTCCTTGATACCAAACATGTTGCCATGGTCAGTCAAGGCCATAGCGTTCATACCAGTCTTAAGACATTTATCAATCAAGTCGGGCACCTTACTCATTCCATCCAAGATAGAATAGTGGGAATGGACATGAAGGTGAACGAATTTATTTGCCATTTATCGTATATATATTTTTACAAAAACTAAAAAGGTTCTTTTTATTTTTGCCGCTCGCCCTACGGGCTCGCGGTAAAGGAGGGGCAAGGGCTTCGCCCTTTGCAATCCTCAACTATTTGTATGAGTCTATTCGTTAGTTAACGTCAACGTTTTTAATCCTCGATACGGACGGTGCGGACAGCACGGACTCTTTCTGCGCTACTCTTCGAGCTACGGCCGATAGTATTGTTTTTGAAGTTGATAGCCCACGAGAACACATAATCGTATTCAGTGCTGCTCCAATACCACGCGTTGGCCATACTAACACCACCTTCCGCCTTCAATCTACGGTTGATACGGTGGATATCGTCCTTCAACAAACGCAGCTGACCTACACTTGGCAAATACCAATCTGTCTTGCCGGCAGCAGTGTAGGATTTTGCAGCCAACGCCGCGCGCTCCACATTATCCATAGTCTCATCCACATATTTGCAGATAGCGGCAGTGTTTTCCGGTCCACGCATATCATAGTTGGCCAAATGCCATTCACGCGTCGTATAAGGGAATTCACCCTTAAGATCCACCTTATCGGCACCCCAAGTGTAAGTTTTACCAAAGCCGACGTCGGTCATAGCCACGATGTAGCCGTACTCATAATCCTCCGACACATAGAAAAGGATACCACCCTCCTCCTCGATATAGTCGCCGATCTGATAAGTGTCGAGGCGACGCACATCCGGATCCGACTTAGTTGACTCCATCATACGCCAGTAGTATTCTTCCTTTGTAGCGAAAGTGAGAGTCACGAAATTCGAGTCATCCTGAGTTTTAAGCATCACCATCTCATTTCCATTACGATAGAAAGTCTTAGTGCGAGTCTGGAGCACCATACGATATTTCTTAGAGAGATTCTTGCTTATGAATCTATCCGCATTCAATTTAGTTGTAGTCATGACGACGTTGCAAAGACGCTTCCAAGTACGCTCGAACGACATCTTGTAGTCGATGCCATACGACCACTCTTGCTGAGTCACATCCTTGTCTCCAAGAGATTCTGGAGCAGTAGCAAGCCAACCCTTACGGTTGAGAAGCAGATCCACGTCGGCAAACGTCTTCTTTTTGCGAGCCTTGTTGAGCTCAGAGACAGTTATGAAATCGGAAGAATCGGCAAAAGCAGCCGACACCTCCGTCAACATCAAAATACACAATAATACCCTAATAATATACATACCCTTTTTCCTTTTCTACAAAGATAGGATTAATTTTGAAAAGATACGTGATTTGGATTTTAATGTTGGGGATTAAAGAAGGAGATTATGCTGCAGTTGTCCAAAATGAGGATTGCAAAGGACGGAACGTCGTTGTCCCTCCTCCAATGCGAGTCCGTAGGACGAGCGTATTTAAATAACCACAGAGACTCAGAGTAAAAGAGAAAGTCTTCGACTTTTATAGGAGAAAAAGAGATTTTGAATAATCATTATTTGGAACAATCTCATTTCTTTGTCTTATAGTTTGTTGGAATCGCATCATAAGTACTGTTACAATTTTGCATCAACCGTAATACTCTCTCCAGTCAATGGATTCTCCAGGTTTACACCTAAGAACACTTGATCGTATGGCTCTTTTAACTTCAATCGGAGCATTTTCTCTGTTTTTATAACCCCGCTTGATGGAACGAACCTTTGGCATCCAAGCCGGAGTTTCCCCAACAGCGGTTATACACCCTGAATCAGGAATCATATTTTTCTTTTCCATAACGCTAAGTTTTATTAGTATTATTTTTGTTTCTGTTTACTATTTTCTG
>JAZUGF010000048.1:0-22873 GCA_045641065.1 Paludibacteraceae bacterium
TGGCGTCAAAAACACTTCTTAATGGATATTTTCGTTTCCTTGCTTGCACATCTACAAATTTTTCTATAATTTTCCACTGATTATCGGTGAGATTTGTTGGGTAATTGTTCATTTTCTTTGTTTTTTGTCACTATAAAGATACGGAAAATTATCCACTTATCAAACTGATAATCAATATTTTATTAAATAATTCGACTCGTTTTTTTTGTGTCTTATATAAAAGATTTTAAACTAAATTTAAACAATTTCTAAGAATTTTGAAGTTGTCATTGCTGACGACGGTTCATCTGCAGAGAATGTCCAAATTATCGACCAGATGAGCAAAGAAGTATCCTTCCCAGTACAGCATGTATGGCATGAAGACAACGGATGGCAGAAAGACATCATTTTGAACAAAGCCGTTGTAGCAAGCAAGTCTGATTATTTGGTTTTTCTTGATGGAGATTGTATTCCAGAGAAGAATTTTGTGAAAGACCATTACGATTTACGCCAGCAAGGAGTTGTGATTGGAGGGCGACGTGTCCAGTTGCCACAGGAGATGTCGGACAAGTTGACACCCGAACTTGTAGCGGATGGATATCTTGAGAAAAAATTCTTCAGTTTGCTTTTCAGCAAAGAGAGGCACTCTGAAAATGTGTTGAGAATACCGTTGGGGATCCGCAGAGCATTAGGCATTTTCAAGCCAAAGAAAGGCGGATTGTTGGGATGTAATTTTGGAATGTACAAAAGTGACTTATTGAAAGTCAATGGATTTGACGAACGTTACTTAGCCCCAGCCACAGGAGAAGACACCGACTTAGAGGCACGTTTAGCTCGCGTCGGCATACCAGTATACAGACACACATTTATATGTCGAGTATATCATAAGAAGCACAAACGAGTGGAAGTAGAGCCGAATCCAAACGTTCCGATATACGAAGAGAACAACAGACTACAAATAGGATACACACCATACGGAATTGACAAAAGTGGAATCAAATAAAAATTTAAGCAGTGGAGCCCCACTGCTTTTTTAACATTTTTTAAAAATTGAACGTTCATTCAAATTTTTCTTATATATTGAACGTTCATTCAAAAAAAAGTTTTACTTTTGCATCGTTTTATTATCTAATCTTACAGATTATGAGAGATAACATGAAGGATATAATAGTTCAAAAAGCGTTTGAGCAGTACCTGATCGACGGATATGAGAAGGTTACAGTATCGACGTTGCAGAAGTCTCTGGACATTGGTCGAGCGACGATGTACTATTATTTCAAAAGCAAAGAAGAGTTGTTTGAAGCAGTAATGAGGACATATTTCCTTGACTTCATCAACGGAGGACTAAACAAAGTGACTGACACTACTACTATTTTAGAGCTCATCGACATCTACGTCGACTGCTTCAAGGTAATTGCAAGAAGCATGGCTGCTTTGAATAATCCGAACATCACATTCTCCAACTACACAGGAATCCTATTCTATGCATTCTCGCACGACGAGCAATTAGCGGCTCAGATCAGCGATGTAAAGAAAAAGATTCACTCAGTTTGGGTAGCTGCGATAAAGAACAGCATCGAAAACGGAGAAATCAGATCCGACATTGATGTTGACACAATCGCATATACATTTGAGAGTTTCAAGGGGAATTTCGGAGAGACTAAGGCTGACGAGACAACAATCACACATGAGTTGGAATTGTTCAAAAAGTCACACTTAGAGTTGTATAAGTTACTAAAAAAGTAAAAAAAAGTAAATTTTTGAAGAACGCTTGTTCGCTAACATAAAAAAAATTGATAGTTTTGCGTTGTTTTAGTTATTGTACGGGAAATGTACTACTATTAGGACAAAGCAGAAAAAGATAAAAGAAACATTATGGAAAGAAGGGTTGTCATTACAGGAATGGGAATTTACTCATGTTTGGGTAAAACCCTTGATGAAGTTCGTGAGTCTCTTTACACTGGTAAGAGTGGAATCATTTTCGACCAGGAGAGAAAAGACATGGGATTCCGTTCAGCTTTGACATCAAAGCTTGAGATTCCTGATTTGAAGAAAGAACTTTCTCGCCAGCAGCGTCAGTTTATGCCAGAGCAGGCAAAGTATGCATACAGTGCTACAGTAGATGCATTGCGTCAGGCTGGACTTGATCAGGATTTTCTTGACAAGCACGACGTTGGTCTTATCTACGGAAACGATAGTTCTGCAGTTCCAGTTGTAGAGTCAGTTGAGAAGATTAAGGCAAAGAAGGACACTACACTTTGTGGTAGTGGAGCTATTTTCCAGTCGATGAACTCTACAGTAACTATGAATCTTGGTTGTATTTTCAGACTAAAGGGAATCAACCTTACTATATCAGCTGCATGTGCCAGCTCATCACACTCAATCGGTCTTGGAGCCCTATTGATCAAGAATGGTCTACAGGACATCGTAGTTTGTGGTGGTGCACAGGAGATCAATCCATACGCTGTAGGAAGCTTTGATGGTATCAGTGCTTTCTCTACACGTGAATCAGAGCCAACAAAGGCATCTCGTCCATTCGATAGAGACCGTGACGGATTGGTACCAGGTGGTGGTGCAGCAACAGTGATCATCGAGTCACTTGAGAGTGCTAAGCGTAGAGGAGCAACAATCCTTGGTGAGATCCTTGGTTGGGGATTCTCTTCTAACGGCGACCACATCTCTTCTCCAAACGTTGAGGGACCATCAAAATCATTGGAGATGGCAATCAGAGAGAGCAAGGTAGACTTGAAGAAGGTGGCTTACTTGAATGCTCACGCAACAAGTACACACATCGGAGATGCTCGTGAGGCCACAGCGATCGCAAACGTACTTGGTGAGTACAAGCCATACGTAGCGTCGACAAAGGGATTCACAGGTCACGAGATGTGGATGGCAGGTGCATCTGAGATCATCTACTCTATGATCATGATGAAGAACGGCTTTATCGCAGAGAACTTGAATTTTGAGAATCCAGACGAGGATACTTGCAGACTAAACATCCCTGCAAGCAGAGTTGACACTGGTTTCGATACATTCATCTCTAACTCATTCGGTTTCGGCGGTACAAACTCAACACTAGTCGTAACTGATTTCAAAGAATAAATTAAAGGAAAAACTAAACAATAAAACAATAAGAAAATGGCAAATCAAGAACTAATCGAAAAGATTAACACAGTGTTGTCTGAGGAGTTTGAAGTGGATATCGAGAACATCACTCCAGATGCTAACATCAAATCTACACTTGAGCTTGATTCACTTGCAATTGTAGACCTTGTAGGTTTGGTAGAGAACGAGTTTGGTGTTAAGATTCCAAGTGCAGAAGTTGGCACAATTCTTACATTCCAGAGTCTTTATGATTATATCGCTGAGCACCAGGCATAAGCTAAATAACTAAAGATGAAACAACCTTTGTACGAAGGAGAAAGTATCAAAAAGCTCATACCACAGCGAATGCCGATCATGATGGTCGACACGTTCTATGATGCTACTCCGGAAGAAGGGCATACAGGTTTGACTGTTGCCGAAGATAACTTTTTCTGTCGCGAAGGACACTTTATTGAGCCGGGTCTGATTGAGCATATCGCTCAGTCAGCTTCGGCTTTTGCCGGCTATAACGCCATCGCGGAAGGAAAGGAGACTCCAATCGGATTCATTGGAGAAGTAAAGAATTTTAAGATGAATTTTCTGCCTAAGGCTGGAGACAGAATCCTTACAGAAATTAAGATTCAGAGTGTAGTGATGAACATCACGTTGCTTACAGCTAAGGCTAAGGTCGACGGTGAGGTTGCAGCAAGCTGCACAATGAAGATTTTCATCAAAGAGTAATAAATCCACGTCGACGGAATTGCAATGGCCACGACAGAAGTTAAAGAATTGAAGGATTACGTAAGAATCCCAGTCCGCTTTTCAGAAGTGGATTCGATTCGTGTCGTATGGCATGGCAGTTATGTGGCTTATTTGGAAGACGGTAGAGAAGCTTTCGGCAGACGCTACGGTCTCGGCTACAACGATATGTTCAAAGCTGGATTGATCGCGCCGATAGTCGAAGTCAATCTTCAGTACAAATCGCCAGCCACAGTAGACGACATCTTGGTGTTGGAGACAAGATATGTACCGACAAGAGGTTCTAAACTTGTATTCGACTACTCTTTGTATAAACTTGAAAATAAAGAGCTTTCGGATGAAGAAGCATTTTCACCGAAAGAAAAAACACATAAACTAATACTTACTGCCCGCACAACACAATTGTGGATGACAGGCAGTGAGATAGAATATTCAACACCTAAATTCTACCAAGACTGGAAAGACAAATATGGTTTTTAAGAGTACGGTTTTGCGAAGAATAAATAAGGTGAAAAACAAAAATTGCAATGTTGCTTAACAGTTATTTTGAAATCACAAACAAGGTTGCTACAGACGACGGGTTCCGCTATTCTGTGAAGCTTAATCCAAACCACGAGGTTTACAACGGTCACTTCCCAGGAATGCCAGTTTGCCCCGGAGTATGCAGCACACAGATGATACGTGAGTGTATTCAAGAAGCCACAGGCGTGAAGCTACTTATTTCGGAAATTAAACAAATAAAGTTTTCTTCACTGATCACACCAAACGAAAATCCGAATCTTGACATCGTATTCTCGCTTTCAGATGAAGGAGAATCATTCAAGGTAAAAAGCACAATTGAAAGTGGCGAGACCACATTCCTAACACTAAAGGGCGACCTAAAAAAAGTGCAATAAAAGAGAATAGAAATGACACGCATAGCATTAGCGATATATCATTTTTTAGAGCGAAACAGACTATTAATGTATGTTTTGCTCTTTGTTAGTTTTGCATTCTTCGTTTACGAAGGCACAAAAATGACTTACGAAGAGGATATCACACGTCTTCTTCCTCAGCCTAAAAATGAGGGCGGTGAGAATCTTGTGTTCTCCAACTTGAAAGTAAAGGACAAAATCTATTTGGTGTTCAAGCCAAATGCAGATTCTGTTGATTATCAGATGTTAGCAGAGCGTTGTGATGAGTATATGGATACTCTTATCACACGTGACAGCTCTAACAAGTACATCGCAGACATTCTTTACAAGATTGACAACAACGTGATGATGGGAGCCATGGACTACCTATCTAAGAGTTTGCCTACTTATCTTGAGTATGACGACTACGTTGCAATTGACTCATTGCTTGCTCCAGAGGCTGTGAAAGCATCAATGGAACGTAATGCTGCAATGGTATACTCTCCTATGATGGGATTGTCTGAACTTGTGGCTCGTGATCCACTTGGAATGAAGGATGTATTGCTAAGCAAGGTCGGCAAGATGAAAGAAGGTCTTGGCGGAAGCTATGCTATGATCAATCAGCATTTCTACACTCCAGACTCAGCTTTGTGTGTTGCATTTATGTCGCCAGGATTCGCGTCGACAGACTCAAAGAAATCAGCGAAATTGGTAACAGAGATGGAAGACGCGATTAAAGAATTCGCAAGTTTGCATCCCGACGTCGACATCTATTATCACGGAGCTCCAGTACAGAGCGTGTACAACTCACGTCAGACTAAGAAAGATTTAGGAGGCACACTATCAATTTCAATGGTATTCATCTGCATCGTAATCTGGTTCTGCTTCAAAAACTGGGATACATTGCCGATGCTTCTACTTCCTGTTGTCTACGGTGCATTCTTCGCACTTGCAACACTTCACATGTATCAAGGCTCAATGTCATTGCTTGCGTTGGGTATCGGAGGCGTAGTGCTTGGAGTAGCATTAAGTTACTGTCTACACGTGCTTGTCCACTACAAGTATGTGTCAGATCCAGAAACGGTAATCAAAGACCAAACTACACCAGTCATCCTTGGATGTTTGACTACTATCGGAGCGTTCATGAGTCTTATGTTCACAGAGGCATCTTTGCTTCGTGACTTCGGTAAATTCGCGTCGTTAGCATTGGTCGGAACAACATTCTTCTCACTTGTATTCTTGCCTCATTTCTTCAATGTCAACAGAAACAAGAAGAACGAGAAGGCATTCAAGAAATTGGAGGAGATCAACTCATACCCATTCGAGAAGAAGATGTGGTTGATCATTTCTATCTTCGTGATTAGCATCATCTGCGTGTTTGCAAAAAATTATGTGGATTTTGATACTGACTTGAAGAACATCGGTTATAATGAGCCACGTGTATTGGAGAGTCAGGAACTTCTTGCAGAACATTCAACTAAAGAATATCGCACAATCTACTATGCGACTATCGATGAGGATCTTGATTCTGCATTGACATTCAACAAGACTCTTTACGCAGAGTTGGAGAATCAGAAGACAAACAAAAAAGTTTCAAGCTATGGCAACACAGCGTCTCTATTCATCACAAGAGCAGAGCAGCTACGTAGAATCGAGACTTGGAATAATTTCTGGTATGGAAAAGAGAAACGTGCAGAGAAGCTTAACGCATTGATGGCTGCTGAGTGTCCTAAATATGGATTCTCAATGGATTTCTTCCAACCTTTCTGGGGCATGTTGAATACTCAGTACGAGCCAACTTCCCTATTTGAATCAGATGCATTCCCAAGTGGATTGAAATCAAATATGATTGAGAAAACTGACGGCAAGTACATCTTATTCACGCCTGTTCAGTTGAAGCCATCAGATAAGAATGAGGTTACAGACCGTATCGTCGAGACTGAGGTTTCTGGAGCAAGACGTTTCGTCATCATCGATCCATTCTACTATACAAATGCGTTGGTAGAGATCATGAACAACGACTTCACTGTCGCTTTGATGATTTCAAGTATCTTCGTGTTCTTGGTTCTACTATTCTCATTCCGCAGCACAACACTTGCCGCTATCGGTTTCGTGCCAATGCAGTTGAGTTGGTACATCGTGCTTGGAATCATGGCAATCTTGGGAATCAAGTTTAACTTGGTAAATATTGTAATCAGCACATTCATCTATGGTATCGGAGTTGACTACTCTATCTTCATCATGGACGGATTGCTATCTAATTTCCGTACGAAGAAGCAGTTGCTTGTTTACCACAAGACTGCTATCCTATTCTCAGCATTCGTGCTTATCGTCGGAATTTCATCACTACTGTTTGCCACACATCCAGCGATGAAGAGTATCGGATTCGCAACATTGGTAGGTATGTCGGCAACAGTGATTATCGCATACTCTTTGCAGCCATTCTTGTTCTATTGGTTCATCAAACGTCCAACTCGTAATGGCAGGGCTCCATTAACAGCCTACAACTTGTTCCATCCAAAATCATTCTTCCGTCCTAACGGAATGAACGACAATCAGAAGTTGATTAACAACTACGAATATAAAGGAACAGAAGTTGAAAAGGGATTGAGAGAGGAACTTAGAGCCACTACTTACTACAAACTATTCCTAAAGGATGTGTTTGGTGCAAGCCATGTTCTAAACTACGGTTGTGGTGCTGCATACTTGTCATACTGGTTCATCCTTAAAAATGAGACTGTTAAAGTATTCTCGTTCGATGATGACAAAGATGATTTGCTAACAATCGCATCATTCTGCTACTTACGTAATCCAAGAATGCTATTCTCTACAGAAATTGACGATTTAGCTTCGTTGCCAAGAAACGTAGAGAACGATTCATTCAAGACAGATTCTGCAGACAACAAATTCTCTACTATTGTCATTAACAGATCTATGCCAAACTCTGATGCAGAGGTTATCGGTCTAACAGCTTATGCAAAGGTTGTTTATATTAGAAAGACATTGTTGGACACATTCGAGTCTGCAGTTCTAAATGCTGGATACGGCAAGACTGCTGAAGATGATGTCTTTGTTCGTTACGTTAAAGGTGCTGGCAAATCAAGCAAATAATTAACCGAATAAACTGATTGAGGCGATGAAATACGATGTTGTGATAATCGGTGCAGGTCTTGGTGGACTTGAATGTGGATACATCTGTGCAAAGCATGGAAAGAGCGTATGCGTGCTTGAGCAAGGAATCACTCTTGGTGGTTCACTTCAGGTGTTCAAACGACGTGGGCATACATTCGACACAGGATATCATTACATCGGAGCATACGACAAAGGACAGTCATTGCACCGTCTATTCGACTATTTCAACCTTACTCATCTTCCATTCCAGAAGATGGATGCCAACTACTTTGATGAGGTAGTTTATAAAGGTGAGTCTTATCGTTTTGCAAATGGTTATGATAATTTCGTTGATGCATTGGCTGAAAAGTTTCCGCACCAGCGTCAGAATCTGAAGAATTTCGTTGACTTCTTATCAAAGGTTGGCGACAATATCTTCAACCAGTTTTCTCCAAAAGATCTTGACTCTTTCTACACCGCTTCCCTATTCGGACAGTCGGCATATGATTTCTTGAAAGAGACATTCACAGATGAGGATTTAATCAACGTCGTTTCCGGTACAAGTCTAAAACTTGAATTGAAGAAGGAAACGTTGCCTCTTTATACTTTCGCACAGATCAACGACAGTTTCATCCGTAGTGCTTACCGTTTGAAAGGTGGTGGTGGACAGATTGCCGATTCACTTGCCGCTGACATCGAGAAGATGGGTGGTATCGTGAAGAAGAATGCAAAAGTTGAAGAGTTGGTGGAAGTCGACGGTAAAATAGCATACGCACGTCTTGCCAACGGAGAGGAAATCCAGGGAGAGACATTCATCTCAAGTGCTCATCCATCAGCCACATTGGATTTGGTGAAGGAGAGTACAAAAATCCGTAAGATATACCGTGGTAGAATTTCTCGTTTGCAGAACACAACGGGAATGTTTACTGCCAATATAAAGTTGAAGAAAACCGTTCTTCCATATTTGAATCGCAACCAATATTTCTATGCAACTGATGATGTATGGAATGTATGTGACGGGGATGATTCCCAGATCAAGGGAGCATTGATGAGCTATCAGGTTCCGGAGAACGAGAACGAAAACGAAGACGAAAACAGTGGATACGCAGACAACGTCGACATCATCGTACCAATGTCATGGGCTGCAGTTGAGCAGTGGAATGGATCAAAGGTAATGCAGAGAGGAGACGACTACGAAGCAATGAAGCAGAAGAAGGCAGAAGATTGCGTAGAGTTTGTTTCAAAGTATGTACCAGAGTTGAAGGATGCAGTAGACACAATCTATACAAGCACACCGCTTACATATAAAGATTACGTCTCTACAGTCGACGGTTCGGCTTACGGTATTCGTAAGGATTACAACAACGTCATGCAGACATTGTTGACTCCACGTACACCAATTGAGAATCTATTATTGACAGGCCAGAGCCTCAACCTACACGGTATTCTTGGAGTATCAATGACATCACTGTTCACTACAGCAGAGATTGTCGGCATGGATACAATCAAAGAGGATTTATCATTATAATCAGTTATAAAATAAGGATTGCAAAGGGCGACAGCCCTTGCCCTCCCCAAAACGCGAGTCCGCAAGGGCGAGCGTTAAAGAAAATAAATAAAGCACTCATTATGAAAGCACTTTTTATCGGTGGCACAGGCACCATCAGCATGGCAATCACACGTTCACTTGCCACAAATCCAGATTGGGAACTTTATGTATTAAATCGTGGAAATCGTTCTGCTGAACTTCCTTCAAACGTCAAGGTTATTAATGTAGCCGACGTGAATGATGAAGCAGCAGTTGCAAAAGCAATCGAAGGAATGTCATTCGACACTGTCTGCGATTTTATCTGTTTCCACAAAGAGCAAATAGAAAGAGACATCCGTCTATTCAAAGGCAGAACACATCAGTTTATGGTGATCAGTTCAGCCTCAGCATATCAGAAACCATTATCGTCACACGTTGTCAATGAGGCAACTCCACTTGCCAATCCATACTGGCAATATTCACGTGAGAAGATTGAGATTGAGGAGAGATTGATGTTGGAATACCGCACTAACGGATTCCCTATCACAATCGTCCGTCCAAGCCACACATATGATGAACGTAGTATCCCACTTGGTGTACACGGCAAGAACGGAAGCTACCAGGTTATCAAACGAATGCTTGAAGGCAAGAAAGTAATCGTCCACGGAGATGGCACATCACTTTGGACAATGACTCACAACTCAGATTTTGCCAAAGGATTCATCGGTTTGATGGGCAACAAACACGCCATCGGAGAGTCATTCCAGATCACATCAGATGAAGTGTTGACATGGAATCAGGTTTACCAGAGCATCGCAGACGCATTGGGTGTGGAGTTCAAGCCATGCTATGTAGCGTCGTCATTCCTCGCGTCGACAAGCGATTACGATTTGACTGGATCTCTAATCGGAGACAAAGCCAATTCTGCGGTCTTCGATTGTTCTAAATTGAAGAGAGCCGTTCCAAACTATTGCGCAACAACACGCTTCGACCAAGGCGTACGTAAGACCATCGCAAACGTATTGGCAACACCAAGTTTACAGCGTCTTGATCCAGAATTCGATGCATGGTGCGACAAAGTGATCGAGGCTATGGAAATGGCAAAGAAATTCGTAATTGGATAAAATCATGTATAACAAAAAATTTGTATGGTTTATGGCCTCCATTGCAGCGACGGGAGGTCTACTATTCGGATTCGACACTGGAGTCATCAGTGGTGCACTACCATTTATGCAGAGCGATTTGAACATCAGCGAAAATGAAGTGGAAAACATCACCACATTTGCATTGATTGGAGCTATGGTAGGAGCATTGGTAAGTGGCTACGTAAGTGATCTAATCGGAAGAAAACGAATCATCTTGGTGGCTGCAATCATATTCTTATTTGGATCAATCGGTTGCGGTATGGCAAACGGAGTATCCGGATTGATGGCAGCACGAATATTCTTAGGTGTAGGTATTGGTGTAGCATCCTTCTCTACTCCACTCTACTTGGCTGAGATTTCTCCAGCAAGCATTCGAGGCACATTAGTATCAATGTTCCAGTTGCTGATCACCATCGGTATTTTGGGAGCATTTTTGAGCGACAGTGCCATCGCAGACGACACGAATGCAAGTTGCTGGCGCACAATGTTCTATGTTGGAGTCATTCCAGCAATAATACTTCTTGTCGGCATGTTCTTCTTGCCAGAGAGTCCACGTTGGCTATTGAGCAAAGGAAGAGAGACAGAGGCATTGAAGATTATGGAGAAGATTGAGGATCCTACCGTCATAGCAGAAGAAGTGAACAAGATGAAACTTGACATTGCTCAGACAAAAGAGGAGATGAGCATTGCTGAGACATTCAGGCAAAAATGGATGTTTTACCCATTGATGTTGGCGGTACTAATCATGTTCTTCCAGCAGGCAGTCGGAATCAACACCGTAATCTACTACGGACCAAGCATTTTCCAGAAAGCAGGATATGAAAGTGGAGAGGCCGCACTTATGGCACAAGTCAGTGTAGGTGTGGTAAATGTAATCTTCACAATTGCCAGCTTATTCCTAATAGACAAGTTAGGACGCAGAAAACTCTTCTTCTTGGGTATGGCAGGAATGGTAGTGACATTGTTGATGATATCATACGGATTTGTAAGTTTGGCAGACGACGGTGCTAACGGACGCTATCTTGTAGTAGCAAGCATGTTGCTTTACATTGCCTTCTTCGCAGTCAGTATGGGGCCACTTGGTTGGCTTATCATCACAGAGGTATTCCCAATCAAAGTACGTGGAGTGGGAAGTTCAATTGGTTCATTAGCAAACTGGGGATTCAACTCTCTTATTGTCTGGACATTCTACAAGTCGATCAAAGGCTTCACAAACTTCTTTGGAGGCAACGAATCGTATGGTACAGCAGGAGTGTTCTGTATGTTTGCTGTAATCGCTCTAATCGGAATTATCTGGGGATACTTCCTACTTCCAGAAACTAAAGGCAAGAAGTTGGAGGATATTGAGAACCACTGGAAAAAAGGTGGAACTCCAAGAACGCTGTAAAGAAATGCGAAATTAGAAATGCGAAATGCTGAATTAAGATTCAATTATAACCAAAAGCCGTGGAGATTATCCACGGCTTTTGTTAATCTACAACATCTCTATCTCTTCAATAGACAAATCCGTCAATTTTGAGATGATTGATAAATCCATACCTTCAGACTTCATTTTTTTTGCTGTCTTCTTTACTCCAATCGCTTCTCCCTCTGCCTTGTAAGTTTCTATCGTGTCATTTTGGAACATAATAGCATCAATATGTGCAAAATATTCCTTACGATCTGATTCGCTCATATTGGAAATACGTAGTTTTTCTTCAGCCTCCTTTAATCCGGGTGTATTTGTATCCTTACGAATTATACCATCCTTCAAAAACGAGATCCATTCCTCAATAGGAGTCTTTGCAACATCATTAAATTTGTTTACACGAATAAGATAATATTCTGGGAAGATATCTGTGTCAACAAAACGAGATTTAGTATCTCCATCCAACACTTCGAATACCTTTTTCTTTACCTTTAGTTCATCTTTCTTGAAACAACCGGTGAATGTTGTTTTGCCATGATAAAGATAATCCTCTCCTTTGCCAAGGTCAAAATATAGTACGTTGATAGAGTAAATCTTCTTTACATTTTTGTACGTTTCTCCAAGAGTAATGTGTTCTGTAATAGCCTTACTTGTACCATAAAGTATTCGCTTCATAAAATACAAATCTCGAGTAAGCTGCACCTCAACAATAAAAATCTCACCTATCTCAGATTTTACCATCAAGTCTACACGATTAAACTTATCTTCTACCGTTTGCTGATTGCTTTCACTCTCTAATACTTCTGTAATCTTTACACTGTTACCAAGCAACACTGAAATAAGACCTTCGAGAATAGCAAAGTTTGCCTTATCTCTCAACATTCGTTTGATAGCCCAATCGAATCTAATGTAATCTGAATCTTTCATACCATTACTTTTTATCACGCCAATTAACATTTTCATGCAAAGATAATCATTTGACTTAGAAATATCATTAAATGGCAATAGAAATTAGAAACAGATTCATTTACACCAATTCTGCATTCATCATTTACTTCAAATTTTCCGTTCTCTCAATCACATACAACGGACGTCTCTTGACCTCCTTGTAGATTTTGCCGACGTACTCTCCTACTACACCAATAGCCAACAAAATTGATCCTCCAATAAACCACAAGCTGACCAACAATGATGTCCAACCAGGAATGGTATATCCAGCAAAGTGAGAATATAATCCGTATCCAATGGCTATGATAGCAATGAAGATGAAGAATATTCCAAAAGAGAAGATAAGACGCAATGGTTTTACGCTGAAGGATGTAATTCCGTCGACAGCAAAATTCAACATCTTCGTCAACGGATATTTGCTCTCACCTGCGAATCTTTCACTACGGTCATAGTAAACGTCAGCCTCTTTGAATCCGAGTGTGCGGACCATTCCACGCAAGAATAGATTACGCTCTGGCATCGCCACCAATGCTTTCAACGCCGTACTACCCATCAAACGGAAATCTGCATGGTTATACTTCACGTCGGTTCCCATCACATTCATCATCTTGTAGAAACCTAACGCAGTGTTACGCTTAAACCATGTATCTGTAGTACGCTCGCGTCGCACACCATACACAACTTCCGCACCTTCGTTGTATTTATCAACCATCTCAAAAATGGCATTCGTATCGTCCTGAAGATCCGCGTCTATGCTGACAGCCATATCACAACACTCTGAAACAAGAGTCAATCCTGCAAACAACGCGTTCTGATGCCCCGCATTGTGAGCCAACTTGATTCCTGAAACGTGAGAATCGGCTTTTGACAACTCGTCTATAATCTGCCAAGTCTTATCACGGCTTCCGTCGTCCACATACACCACTCCACCTGAAACAATCTTTCCCGACTGCTCCATAGCGGTAATCACCTCAAGTAAACGCTTGTTTGTCTCATGCAAAACCTCCTCTTCGTTGTAGCATGGAACGACTATTTTCAAAACTCCTTTTCTCATCATTGTATTTTAAACGAAAACGAAAACGAAAACGAAAAGTAATCATTTCGTTGTCTTCTTTTGCGATACGAGATATTCGTATGCGGCAAAACGTCTACGTAATAAACTATATAAATATTGGCAAGAATCACTCGCCACCTCTTTATATTTATCTCTGATATCGTATGCCTTGTGAATATCCGTGCGTGGATCAATCAAATAAAGATACGAAGAATCTCTTGCACAAAGGATATTGTCAGTTGAATAGCATACCACCGGTGATAAGTTACAATGTAACGTATCCACACATTGTAACGGATCTACAACATTTCTTCCAAAACCAAGATTATCATATTCCACTCCAAGCAACGGCATCAATATCGGCTCGACATCTGCTTGGCAACAAGGTGTTTTAATGATTTTTTTCTCAAAACGCGGGGAATGAATCATCAACGGCACATGGTTGAAGCTCTCTGCCACCTCACATTCTGGTCTGCCTACTATCTTTCCGTGATCTGCAAGAAATACAAATACGGTATTATCGTAAAGTCCACGTCTCTTCATTCCTTCGAAGAATTGCTTCAAACAATAGTCTGCATACGATACAATTGCAAACTCAGGATCCAATCCGTGAGCGTCAAACCAATCTGGCACTACATATGGTGGATGGTTGGAAATCGTTAGCAGAACGCTGAAAAATGGCTGCTGTATTGTTTCAAACTCCTTCAATGCGTAATTGACAAGAAATCCGTCGCTGACTCCAAAACTGTTCACGATAGAATCACTTGGATAATCCTCCTGTGAACGGATATGCTTAAATCCATTCGTACGCAAGAACGCATTCATATTATCGTACTGGCTCTCATGAGTCATGTAGAAAGCAGTTTGATATCCTTGTTCTGAGAAGACGTTTGGCATTCCATAATATGTCGGAATATCAGTACCCTTCATCGCATTTCTGGAAAGAACAGTTGGGAATCCATAAAGCGTAGAGTAGATGCCTTGGTTCGTATGATTGCCGACGCTGTAGAAATTCTCAAACGAAAGACTCTCATTCCACAAACTATCCAAGAATGGAGTCAACTTCTGTTCGCATCCAAACGTCTGCATCAGTTTTCCACTCATACTCTCCATCAAAACAATCACCACATTTGGTTTTTCATCCACTCCAAATACAGCTGATGTATCTCGTTTGCAATGACGTTGAAGAGAAAGTGAATCTGTAACGAACGCATCGTCTGAACATTGTTGCATATCACGTCGGATATCACGCACTGCCGTCGCTCCATCCATAAGATTGAGTTCACGGTTTTCACGACGATTATTATCAATATACGTGTTGAGCAGATTGAATGCAGCATTAACTCCAAGTCGATTCAAGAAATAGTCGTCACAGTAGTATGCAGCCGACACTTTGATCGGATTGTACCCCATTCTACCTCGGATTCCAAACGCACATAAGCCTATCGCAGCCGCAGAAACAAGTAAAATCTTTATTCTGTCAACGGCAGACATTCGCGTCTTCTCGGATAAAATATCAGCAAGAGTTTTTTCAGATTGTCGCCAAATAAAAATTGCAAAGAGAGCTATTAATGCCAATCCACATATAATCAGCACCCAATACGACGGTTCTCCAAGAATCATCATCACAGCCGTGCCAGCTTCCTCCTTCCACTCAAAGATTGAAGAGTTAATAACATTGGAGAAATATTTGAAATACTGTAGATTAGCTGCTTGAAGTGCAATTTCAACAGAAAGCACAGCAATAACAATCGTCACTACGGTTCGCCATAATATCTTATTGAAAAACGGGAAAATACAACTGATTAACAACAATAACACATAAGGCAGAATCATCACGTAGCAGACAGCCACATTATCTAACCATAGTCCACGCACGAAAGCTGGCCACACAGGATTGGATGCCGTAGCGTCTACAAAATCATTAAGATAGAAATATTGCGCAAGTCGCAACACAGATAAGATAAAGAGTGCTGCGAGATGCGTAGTTAAAACAAATTTGAAAGCCTTAATGAAATTATTCATAATAACATCAGTCGTAGAGATGATACTTTTTTGATTTTCGTCGCCATGACGATTCTGAATCTCTCCAAATATCTTTCACGTCGTCGAATTTATATCTCTCCGACATCTTCAAACGAATCTTATTTGAGCCACAGACGTTGTCGAAACTCTTCTTAGTCTTATCCGAACACATGGCAAAGATGTCTTTAGTAGGATAAAGATTGTGCAAAGCCTCCAAAACCTTAAACTGAACCTCTGTCAGTCTGGCTTTTTGCAAATCATCTATGTAGACCTGCACTCCTTGCACGATTGTCCCAGAAAGAGCAGAAAACTGTGGTTTATATACAATCGGACGGAATGTCAATCCATCCAACTTCATATTATTCAACTCTGTAGCCAAAGAATCGGCATTCACCCAGTCGGCAGCAAACGCATCAAAAGGAATTGTGTAGCCAACACCGATGTTAAGCACACCAAGTTCACCTACGATTCCACTCATAGGATAATAAGCGGCACACTGCCAATAAGGAATCTGTGGAGAGGTCATCACCCAACGTAGTCCGGTCTGAGAATAATCCATATCTCGTTTCCAACCATCCATAGGGACAACCGTAAGCTTACACTTCTTCTTAGTCAAGCCCTCCTCGTTAAGCAAAGAGGCAAGTTCACCTACAGTCAAACCATAAACATATGGTATCGGATATTTACTGATGAAACTGAAATAGCCATCATACACAAGCGGACCTTCAATCTTATTTCCTCCAAGAGGGTTCGGACGATCCAACACAACAACCTCTTTATCATTCTCACCTGCAGCCTCCATAACGAGTCCAAGTGAGCTGACAAATGTGTATGAGCGGCAGCCAACATCCTGAATATCATAGACTATCACATCCACATCTTTCAGCATCTCCACCGTAGGTTTCTTAGTCTTACCATAAAGGCTATGCACCTTCAAACCCGTCTTTGCATCGACAGAACCATTGACAGTACCACCAGCATAGACATTACCACGAACACCATGCTCTGGAGCAAAAAGGCAGACAAGTTTTACTCCGTCGGCAGAATTAAGCACATCAATCGTGCTTTGGAGATTGCCATCCACACCAGTGGCATTGGTCAACAACCCCACTCTTTTGCCTTTCAATATGTCAAAATCACGCTGTTTGAGCACATCGATTCCAAGCGTCACCTGAGCGAACACCATTAAAAAGGACAAACACGATATGCAAAGCAACAAGATTCTTTTCATCACTATTCCAATTAAATAACGGCTGCAAAATTACTCTTATTTTTTTTGATATTGCCAAATATTGATGAGTTATTAGTATTTTTGCACTAAATCGTTAATAACGACACATCAATTCTAAAAAGTAACTGTTTCATAGTTGAATCAATATGACAAAAAAAGAGAAAAATATACTGGAATTCTTAGTGGCACTCGTAGCTGAGTTTGCCGCTCATTTCAGCATCTCTCAAGATGTCGCCTACAACTATATCCGCAAATACCACGGATTAGAATATTTTTTCAAGCATTACAACATTTTGCATACATTGTCATTTGAAGAAAACGTTGAAGACATGATACAGGTTTGTGCTAATCATGGAGGACACTTATCATGAAACTATATCATGGTTCAAACATAGTCATAACTCATCCGGACTTGACCAAAGGCAAACCATTCAAAGATTTTGGGCAAGGATTCTACTTGTCAGACTCAATTGAACAAGCAATGGAAATGGCAGAAAGAGTTGCAGCGAGAGTAAACGTAGAACAAACCCCAATTGTAACAACATTTGAATTTGACGAATCTGTTATGTCAGATGGTTCACTCAAAGTAAAATGCTTTGAAACCTACACAGAAGAATGGGCAGAGTTTGTCCTTCACAATCGGGATAGAAAGATGCCTCAACCTACCCATGACTATGATATTGTCTATGGGCCAATTGCAGACGATGGTGTTGTCCGCCAAATGCGACGATTCGAGCTTGGCGACATTACCTTAAAAGAATTGATGCAAGAATTGAGATATCCACCAAAAATAACTTTTCAATATTTCTTTGGAAGCACAAAAGCTCTTGAAAAACTGATTTTTATATGCTAACAGAAGGACAAATACAATGCATGAAAGAGGATATGACAATAGCATTAGTTCAGATCCTCATAGATGAACAACATTACTCAATGGAGGACGCTCTAAGCACCGTGTATAACTCTATCACATTTCTAAATTTACAAAATACAGCAACAGGGTATTACTACCAAAGTGCTGGGTATCTCTATGATGATCTACAAAAAGAAATAAACAATAGAAAGCAATAATATTGCCAATTATTGATGAGTTATTCGTATTTTTGCAGTGAACTTATATGATTTACAAACATGAGAACTTATTTGAGCGTTATTGCGTTCCTTTTATCTATTCTATTTACGCCAGTCAACGCAGCTAAAAAATTTGAATTGCGTGGTGCTTGGATTGCTACCGTTGCCAATATTGACTGGCCTTCTACCAAAGGTGATTTTGAAAAACAAAAAGATGAGATGGTTGCTATGATTGATTCTCTTCACAGATGCAACATCAACACTATATTCCTTCAGGTTCGTCCATGTGCGGATGCTCTTTATCAGTCGGATATGGAACCATGGAGTGCTTATCTTACTGGAAAACAAGGAACTGCAGTAAGCTATGATCCATTGGCATTCGCTGTTGAAGAGTGTCACAAAAGATGTATGGAAGTTCACGCATGGATCAACCCATACCGTGTGACAAACGGTGAAGGAGTCGACAAATTGACTAAGAATCATCTTTATTTCCGTCGCCCCGAATTATTTTTGACATACGGAGGAAAAGTCTATTTCAATCCTGGATTGGAGGAAGTCAGAGACTATCTTACAAGTGTCGTGATGGATATCGTCCTTCGCTATGACGTCGACGGAATTCACATGGACGACTATTTCTATCCATACAAAGTGGCAGGCGAGGAGTTTCCTGATTTGGAAACATTCAAGAAGCATCACCGCGATCAATACGACCGTCAGGCTTGGCGACGCGATAACGTCAATCTTGTGGTGAAGATGATCCACGACGCCATCCATAGAGCAAAACCATGGGTATGGTTTGGAGTCAGCCCATTCGGAGTATACAGAAACGGAAAAGACGACTGGCGTGCGACTGATGCAGGAGCCGCTTGTACCAATTATGATGAACTTTGTGCAGACGTCCTACTATGGCTTGAAAAAGGTTGGATCGACTATGCAGCTCCACAGCTATACTGGGAACTTGGCCGTAAAGGTCTAGACTACGGAGAGTTGAGCAAATGGTGGAGCGACTGGTCGTATGGCAAGAACATGTTTGCAGGACTTTACGCAAGTGGTTTGGCCGTCAAGAAAGATAAACCTTGGAAAGAAGGCAATGAGGTTATCCGTCAGCTCAACACAAGCTACAACAACAATAAAATCAACGGTTATATTTTCTACAGTGCCAAATACCTAAAAGAAGATTACCGAGGGTTGAGCTCAGAATTAAGAAATGGTCTATTCAGATATCCGGCACTAGTGCCTGTCGACCCAACAAGTGCAAGTTCTCCATCAGCCGCTCCTAAGGGAGTTAAGATCGAAGGCGACATGATGCGTTGGAAGCCAGTAGTAAAGAAAGGAGGATACGACACACGTTACTACGCAATCTACTGTTTCGGAGAATTTGAAGATGTCGATTTGAACAAAGTAGAAAAGATCATAGCCTTCACACAAGGCACAGAAGTCGACGTGCAGGATTTTAGATTGCCAGCTGGAAACTACCAATTCGTTGTGACAGCAATCAATAAGTTCAGACATGAATCAAAGGGATCCAAACCAGTGGATTTTCAAAGCAGATAAAAGTAAATACACTATGTAGAGACGGGGCACGCCCCGTCTTTGCTATTTTAAATACATATTCTGGTATTTAAATAACACCACAGAGACTCAGAGTTAAAGAGAAAGTCTACGACTTTATTAGAAGAAAAAAGAGATTTTGTTCAATCATTATTTACGACATTGCCAAATAAAAATCACTAAAATCCGATATTTCAAAAACATTTCAGTAACTTAGTCATAGGATTTAATATGGAGATTATATAGCAGTTGTCCAAAATGAGGATTGCAAAGGGCGGAACGCCCTTGCCCCTCCAACAACGCGAGGCCGTAGCCCGAGCGTATAAAGAAAAGCGTGTGTTGAACAACTCGTGTATAATTGCCAAATAAAAATCACTAAAATCCAATATTTTAAAAACATTTCAGTAACTTAGTCATAGGATTTAATATTATGAATCAAAATTGAAAAGTCTATGAAAACTACTACAATTTTTCAAATCATAGCAAAGACGCGAGATCTCGCGTCTCTACGACAAATCGCATTTGCTACTGCCCTATTTTCATCATTTTCTCTTTTCGCAGAGAAAATCGAAGTGGGAGGAATCTATTATAATTTGAATGGCGACGGTACTGCCGAAGTGACATACCGTGGAGATGAGGAAGACGGATGGATGTACTATTCAGCCGAAGATCTTTATTTTGGAGACGTGGACATTCCATCGGAGTTTGAATACTCTGGTGCGACATACCAAGTAACGAAGATTGGTAATGATGCCTTCGCAGGAAGTAAATACATGTATTCGCTAATGCTACCGTCGACAATATCATCAATGGGATCAGGATTATTCTCATTGTGCAACAGTTTGGAGTGGATCGGCGTCGACGATATGAATCCAAACTTCGTCAGCCAAGACGGAATACTATATTCCCGCAATCCCCTATCTATATTCTTCGTACCAAGAAATATCAGTGGAGACATCTCTATTTTGGACGACATCAAAGAGATTCCGAGCGGAGCATTCCAGAATTGCGTCAACCTGACATCCATCGCACTACCATCTGAAGTGACAACCATCGCCGACGGATCATTTAACAACTGCTCCAATCTTCAGGAGATATTCATGAACGACAAGTTGGAAAGCATTGGGGAATACGCATTTTCAAAATGTTCAAGTTTGGCAATCGTCACATTCCCAGAGAGTTTGAAGAGAATCAAAGCCGCTGCCTTTTCCGACTGTGCGAGCCTAACATACACACTCATCTACGAAGGCTTGCAAAGCATCGGTAAAATGGCATTCTACAACTGTCCTAATCTTGTCGGAATCCAGTTGCCAAGCACACTGACAGCTATTGGAGAGAATGCATTCAAAGAGTGTACGAGCCTTGACATTGTAAAAAACGACAGTAATCTTCCTATAGAAATCGGATCAACCGATTACGGCTACGTAGCTTACTACGCATCGCAGATAATCAAAGAAGAGACATCCGTTTGCGACAAAGTTAGCGACAAGGACATCGTTGTCAGCAGAGTTGGCAACCGTTGGGTGATTTCTAACGCGTCTGGCAAATACGTGACTATCTACTCCGTCAATGGCCAAATATTAAGACGTTTCTACTGCGAGAGTGATAGAGAGGAGATAGAATTGGATGGAGGAAGGATAATTGTGGTGGACTGAGATAATATATTAGAAATCGCAAAATCAGACCGAGATAATATATTAGAAATCGCAAAAACGGACCGAGATAATATATTAGGAGTAAAAAAATGAGTAGTATATTTGCATAAGAACACAAAGCGAAAAAATCTATGCAATAGATGTATCTTTTATGAATAAAAGACAAAACGCAGTTCAGAAAAGCGAATGTGATTTCTTGACAGTCGACGGGAATACGGTAACTGGTGTATACCAAGTGAGTTACGACATCTCCTCAGATAAAACTCGTCAACGTGAAATTGCAGGATGCGTATCAGCAGCTAAGGCCACTAAATGTGACAATGTATGGTTGATCACCAATAGCCATAGTGAATCCATTGAGTGTCAAGGTGTGAAGATACAATGTATTCCTGCGTATGAATGGTTAATAGGAGCAACGACAATTGGTTGATAATAGGAGAATTGGATACTTTGCGATAAAGCACTGAGACTCACTGCGGAAGCAAGATTGGAATAGAAACATTAGAATTTCTTAAAAATAGATTAGAACAAATAATAAGCAAAACATCTTTTGTTTAGTCAATTATGGTATTTTTGTAGGTGATATAAATCTTTCCTGCACATATTTTTGACGCACCTTAGCACTATCTTTGCATTGTAATTCAAAAATAAGTCGCAATGAACAAATCTTAGTAAATGTGTTGTTCTTAATTACATCACTTAAGTATTAACTATTAAATTATTTGATTATGGCAGTAGATTTGAAAAAACACAATGTATGGATGTATTGGCCTGGAGATTATGCAGAGGAATTTTCAGAAAACCTTTCTAAGGGCGTTATGGCATGTTGTCTACCTGATGATGATCAAACCAACGAGATTCGAGAGATCGGAGATTGGGCAGAATACAGCAAAAGAAACGGTTTGGATGAAGCACTGAAAAACGTCTACGATGGAAGAGAAATAGGACAAGCAAAGAAATTAGTGATAGAATTCTTAACCCAAGTCAAAACAGAGGATTATATAATTGCAAGAAAAGGTTGTGATTCTATTATTGCAGTTGGCGTTGTTAAAAGTGGTTATTTCTTTGATGATACTCGTTCCAAATATAAGCATTGCAGAAAAGTAGAATGGAGACCTTTTAAGATTGAGAAAAATTTCAGAATCTATTTTAAGGATTCTGGATGGCACCGAGTAACTAAAATAACAAAGCAAAATGATCCGGATAACAATGCAGAAATCTTATTGAATTTCAAATTCAAATAGTTTTATATATGCAGGAAACTTCTTAATTCAATAAAAGAACATACTGATTTAGAAATTGTTTAAATTTAGTTTAAAATCTTTTATATAAGACTCAAAAAAAACGAGTCGAATTATTTAATAAAATATTGATTATCAGTTTGATAAGTGGATAATTTTCCGTATCTTTATAGTGACAAAAAACAAAGAA
>JAZUGF010000049.1:0-7000 GCA_045641065.1 Paludibacteraceae bacterium
TGATCAAAGAGAGGTAAAGGTGAAAACTTACAAAAAAGAAGATCATTGCAGCCCTAGGGCTGCAATGATCTTCTAAAAAGTTTTAACTTTGTCCTAATAAAACTAAGTAAAAATCTGTAACGGTTATTTAGGACTAGTCAACATCACGCAATCCGACACCATTTATTCTGTCTTCGACCGAATAAATGGAATCGGTTACCAATCACTTCGTGCCAAGTCCGCTGGTCCTTTTAATGCGGTGTGCTCCACCAAAAAAGATAGTCCGTATTCTATGTTAAAATCCAAACATATTGAGCAAAAAATTGCAACAATGTTGTATGTTTTGATTTTTGACAAAAACTGATGGTCTCGAGTAAACTGATGAGGGTCGTCAAGGTGTCTGACAAGCGTATAATACGCCATAAAGACCAAAGATGTTGGGTACATAGACAAAATCAATTTAGGCGATTGTCGTGTTCATTCTTTTTGTCAATCAGATACTGAGGATTGTATTTAGTCTTGTTTTTCACCATGGCAACGATGATGTGCAACAGCTTGTTTTTTGTGTCATTTAATGCGACCATTGGCTTCTTGCCTCTGGCAACTCTGGAATTGTAATATGTCTCAATTTCTGGGCAATAACGTTTGGCTGTCAAAGCCGCCATTGTGAGAAGAGCTTTAAGCTGCCTGTTTGCCATGGAACTGGTGTGCGGAGAATGCCTGACACTTGTGCCAGAATATCGTCCAAATGGAGCGATTCCATAATAACAGGCTATTTTCCTTGAATCAAAATCAAATTTGTTGAAATTTAGAGTGGTCACAATCAATGCGATGGCATTCATACGAGCGACACCTTTGATTGAAGTTATAATCTCATAATTCTCCTTGATCTCCTGATTCTTGTTGATAAGCTCGTCTATTTTCTTTTCGCAGCGTTCCAACTGTCGGTCAAGTTCTTTTGTTATTTTTTCAACGGACTGGCTCATATAATCAAATATATCTTTGGATTGTATTTTCATTCCGCAATACTTCTTGACAGCCAGTGTTTTAGCATTGATATCGTCCTTCTCGTTCATGCGCGTCTGAATTTTTGATTTTTCGGCAAGTAAATCGTTGCGGAACTGAAAAAGTTCTCTGATATCTTCTATTGCGGGATCTGATGGGACGAACACAACTTTTTTGTCCTGGTGTCGCATTGCGTATTCTGCGATGAACCCGGAATCCGCCTTGTCAGTTTTTACTCTTTGGAGTCCGATACTGTGTTTGATCTGATATGCGTTTTCAAGCCACATCTCATGTCCACTGTAGTACAGGAACAGGCACAAGTTTATACTATACAAGCCAGTCTGTTCTCCGCAGAACAAGATGTGTTGAGCATTGTCTGCGTTTTTCTTTACCCATTTCTCAAATTCCTTAAAACCTTTTAAGTCATTAGAGAATTGGCTGCTGATACGAGGTTTTGTCTCCGTCAACTCTTCACAAAAAACTAAAGTGGTGTCAAATTTTAGCTTTGAAAAATCAATTCCAACGATTAAATTCATAACTTTGTTTTATATTTTTTTAATGAAAGATCGAAAAGCTGTTGTGGACTACTCCTCTAAATAGGCTCTGAGCCTTACTATTCTATATGGTCTTTGCAGCTTGAACGAAAGAGACCAATACGGACTTTAGTCTTTGAAACTTTGAGGACGAAGGTTTTCTCTTTCGTTCCGATCTTTTTCCCTTAATACAACAAAGGTAAAAAACATCGTTTTTATGGCAACTACTTGTCGTTGTCATCTGCAAATTCACTTGTTTGACTTGTTGATTTTTGCAAAATTTCGCGTTGCTCATTTTGCAAAAATCAATCACACTGCAAACTTAGAGAAGGCCGAGCGTCTAAAAAATAAGCGTGTTTGGACGACTCGTATATAATTGCCCTTTTTTATTCAATTAAATCAAATATTCCAAATGTTATTGTATGAAAAGTCCATCAAATAAAACTATAAATATTATAAGACAGTATCTTGGTATTCAAGGGCTTTTTGTGATACGTTTGCTTAAACAATTAGCTCCTCACCACGTCATCTTCCTGCTTTTGTTTATTGCATTTGGCTTCTTCTTCCTTTCTATTCAGCCTCCTTATGTCCCATTAGTTGTGTATAGTTTGCTGATTTTATTTTGCAATGTCAAAATGAAAGACCGTACGTTTTTGAAAATGACTGTAGGAACTAGCTATAGGTTATGCTATCTCGCTTTGTATTCTATGATTTCACTACCATTTCTTGCCGTTTCTGTAGTGTCGTTTATATCACTTGCCAACATCGAATCTAATTGGTGTATATTGGCATTATACCCAGTAATTACACTGACAATAGCATTTCTACCTTCACTGGATAAATCCGTCGGTATAAGGATATCACACCCGTTGCTGACAAAGGATGCATACGAATATTTGAGTGGATTCAGAACACAATTTGTCGCCCATATAGTGATGTTCGCAATTTCTGTATTTGGTGCCTGGCATGATAATATACGAATCTCCAAAGCAATCACAATCTTGATGGTATTCTTAGTGAATCTTTTTTATATGTCTGAGTATAGATGCGAGTATCTTTTCAATTATCTCAATGCTAATGCAGTCTTCAAACTGAAATTCAAGAACATCGTCGTCAATAATATAATTTGCTTATTGCCATTTTTCTTGCTCCTTTTAGTTTTTGATCCGACGTCGCATACTTTATACACATGTGCAATTATATATGTTGTTTGCGTCGAAACTATGGCCAGTACTTTGGCAATCAGAATCATATTTGAGAAACAAGATGTCGCAACATTTCTTATTGTGTTTGTACTCATTGCTTTTGCTATCACATCTATATGGTATCCAATTGTAATTCTTATTTATAGTATTGTCGACGTCGCCCTAATGTCCATAGTAATTCATAAACTTAAGCATATAACCAGAATATGATAATCGTAAGAAATTTAAGCAAAAAATATGGAGATAAGATTGTGTTGAAGAACGTCAATCTTATTTTTGAGCCTGGAAACATTTACGGACTAATGGGAGAAAACGGTGCGGGTAAATCCACATTGTTCAGATGCTTGACGTCGCAAGTGAACTACGGTGGAGAGATCGAGATGCCAGATGTGTCGACAATTGGATATTTGTCAGACTCTCCATATTTCTATCCGATGATCAAAGGGAAAGAGTATATTATCTTTTGTATACGAGCAAGAGGAGAGAATATCACAGATGCTGAAATTAATAAAGCCAATGAGTTGCTTCAACTACCTCTTGATGAATATGCAGTAAACTATTCTCTTGGAATGCAGAAGAGACTTGTTATGCTTACGTTGATGCTCCAGAAAAGTGATATCTATATCCTTGATGAACCATTTAACGGATTAGATCTTTTAGGTACTCTGATGCTAAAAAAATGGCTGAAAAAATTACGTGATGAAAATAAAACTGTCATTGTGTCGTCTCATATAATTTCTTCTCTTACAGATATTTGCGACTCAATTGCCTACGTTCATGATGGCGAAGTGGTAGAATCATTTACAGAGATGGATTCCAAATTTATTGAAGAGAAAATTTGGCAGTATTGTGGGGAAATTGTGGAGAAGGTAGAATATGTAGACAAGGAACAGTGAACAATTATGTTGTATAGTACCAAACCAGTTATTTGCTTCATCTAAATTTTGTGCAATGAAATAAAAGTGTGATATTTGAATATCAAAATTTGGTTTAATATTAAAGAGACTTAGGTATGATATTGATGATTATTCAGCTGCTAGTTGTATTACTAGCGCTTTACGTAGGTTCGAGATACGGCTCATTGGCACTTGGTGCTATCTCCGGTATCGGTTTGGCTATTCTTATTTTAGGTTTCAATTTGAAACCAGGAACACCTCCAACGGATGTTATCTACATTATCATTGCGGCTGTCACATGCGCGGGTATGCTACAGGCTGCAGGTGGTATGGACTGGATGATTCAGTTGGCAGAGAAGTTGCTACGTAGCCATCCAAGCAGCATCACATTCCTTGCTCCTATCTGTACTTTCTTCTTGACTGTTATGGTAGGAACAGGTCACGTCGTTTACACTCTAATGCCTATTATTTGTGATATTTCACTTAAGCAAGGCATCCGTCCGGAGAGACCATGTGGTGTGGCATCTATTGCGAGTCAGGTGGGAATCACTTGTTCTCCTATCGCGGCAGCAGTAGCATCGTTCGTCACAATCTCTAATGCATCTGGTTTTGATATCAGCAACCTAGAGGTTATCGGCATCACAATTCCTGCTTGTTTGTGTGGATTGATGGCGGCAGCAGCGGCGTCGTACAAGCGTGGTCTTGATCTTGATAAAGATCCACAGTTCCAGGCTCGTTGTCAAGATCCTGAAACATATAAGTATATGTATGGCAACAATGCTACATTGCTTGACAAAGAGATCAATAAGGAGGCTAAATGGAGTGTTTATATCTTCATGGGTGCTCTTGCCTTGATTGTATTATTCTCACTTTGCCAGATTGCAGGATGCGATATCCGTCCAGCTTTCCCTGCTATGAAAAATGGTGTGGAGATAATGAAACCTATCGGTATGAACATCATCATCCAGATTGTGATGATTGCTGCAGCAGCATTGATGATTATCGTCGCAAAAGCTGAACCAAAGAAGGCGATGCAAGGATCAGTATGGCAGTCTGGAATGGTAGCCGTCGTCGCTATTTATGGAATTGCATGGCTTGCCGACACATATTTCAGCAACTATATGGGAGAGATGAAAGAGGCTCTTGGAAACTTGGTTGAACAATATCCGTGGTCGATTGCACTTGTTTTCTTTGCTGTGTCAGTGCTTATCAATTCACAGGGAGCTGTGGTTGTGTCAATGCTTCCTCTAGCTTATTCGTTGGGAATCCCTGGACCTGTGTTGTTGGGACTACTTCCTTCTGTTTACGGATATTTCTTCATTCCTAACTATCCATCAGATATTGCAACGGTGAATTTCGACCGTTCCGGCACAACAGTGATTGGTAAATACCTTCTTAATCACTCATTCATGATGCCAGGTCTAATTAGTGTCACAGTCTCTTGTATAGTGGGATATGTATTGTCAATGATGATCTATTAACGATAAATGATTAACGATTAACGAAAAGCCGTGATGGAATTCTCCTTCACGGCTTTTGGGCTAATAGCTAGTAGCTATTCTTGTTTGCACGATTAGGAACAAATGTTTCGCGTTTAGGAACGTTGCTTTCATCTTTATAAAATACTCTTTACCTTAGCTGAAAATTAAAATATAAGGCAATTGTATACGTGTTGTTCAAACACGCTTTTTATTAGACGCTCGCCCTACGGGCTCGCGTTGGAGTGTGGAGTTAGGGCGTTCCGCCCTTAACAATCCTCATTTTGGACAACTGTTATATAATCTCCAAACATAATCAATAAGACTATGACTCAGTTAAGCGTAAATATCAATAAAGTTGCAACAATTCGCAACGCTCGTGGCGGAAATATGCCCAATCTTGTAAAATTCGCTCTTGATTGCGAAAAATTTGGAGCACAAGGTATCACAGTTCATCCCCGCCCAGATGAGCGTCATGTCCGTTATGCCGACGTTACAGATCTCCGCCCTTTGCTTACTCAGGAGTTTAATATCGAAGGTAATCCGGTTCCGAAATTTATAGAGTTAGTTAATAAGGTCAAACCTGCTCAGGTGACACTTGTGCCCGACGCTGAGGATGCCATCACAAGTAATGCTGGTTGGGATACCATCAAGCATGAAGATTATCTACGTAAGGTTGTGGCTGATTTCAAGAGCCACGGTATCAGAGTCTCACTATTCGTTGATCCAATTCCTGACATGATTCGTAAAGCCGCTGAGATTGGTGCTGACCGTGTCGAACTATATACTGAGGCTTACGCAACTAATTATGCCGCTGACCGTGCGAAAGCTATCGCACCATATGTTGAGGCTGCGAAGGTTGCTCGTGAATGTGGACTTGGGTTAAATGCTGGCCACGACCTAAGCTTAGAAAATCTTGCTTATTTCCATCAGCAGATCCCTTGGTGCGACGAGGTGTCAATCGGCCACGCACTAATCAGCGATGCTCTTTACTTGGGTATCGAGGAGACAATCCACCAGTATCTTGCTTGTCTAAAAGACTAAACTGAAATATCACATGAAACCAGAACTAATTGTAATGCTAACCCACAACGACCTAACTGTGGAGAATGCGTATCAGGTATTTGAGGAGTGTAAGAATTCGAAAGCATTATATTTCGGATTCAAGGAGCAGCCGCTTCCTTTGGAAGAGATGAAACGAATCTTTGCTAAGATGAAGGAGTGTGGCAAACGCACTGTCTTGGAGGTGGTAGAGTATACCGAGGCAGAAGGATTAGAAGGAGCAAAGATGGCCGTAGAATGCGGTTGCGACGTCTTAATGGGCACAATCTATCATGAATCTATCCATGAACTCTGCAAACAACACAACATCGCTTATATGCCGTTTGTAGGCACTATCGTTGACCGACCTTCCATCTTAACAGGAAGCATCGAATCGATGGTAAATGAAGCCTTAGAATTGAAAGATAGGGGAGTGTTTGGTGTTGATCTTTTAGGTTATCGTTACGACGGAGATGCAGAGCAACTCATTTCTGAACTCGTGTCGAAAACCAATATGCCGGTGTGTGTGGCTGGAAGCATCGACAGCTACGACCGTCTACAATTTGTTAAGGACATCCAACCTTGGGCATTCACAATCGGTAGTGCATTCTTCGACAAACAATTTGGAGACTCCATTCCAGAGCAGATAGATACAGTTTGCGATTTCATCAATGCGAAGAAAGTACACGTTGCATGAAGGACAGAATATGAATGATAGCGATTAATGATAAACGTAGAGACGGAGCATGCCCCGTCTTTATTTGTTTGACACGAGTCGTCCAACCCCAATTTCTTACGCTCGTCCTACTCTAAGTTTGCAGTGTGATTGATTTTTGCAAAATGAGCAACGCGAAATTTTGCAA
>JAZUGF010000050.1:0-13335 GCA_045641065.1 Paludibacteraceae bacterium
ATTGTCAAGTATCCGCTCTGGAAGAGAATAGGCAGTGCGTTAGTGGCATTTTCTGTCGCCACATCAAAACTTGATATTGCGGCTTGTGAACCACCCAAGTCTTCAATCTTAAAATTCAGTGTCCTCAATTGTTCGATGAGCCAGCTCGGAGTGCCGCTGTCAAACCAATAATTGTCCAGTAAACTGTCGCTTAATGCATTCAGTAGACTGAATGGATTGAATATATCTTTAGAATTTATGCTGAAATGGTAGCCATCATATTGAGCGGTTAATTCTTCAACCGCTTTATCGAAAGATTCGTTTCTTTTTCTTGCAAACTCTTCAATATTTGGCCTTAATTGAGTAAGCACTTCCTCTTTTGAGATTCCACAGATTGCATCATAGTCGTCCAGCATACTGATTTTTTTCAGATTGTTGATCTCACTGAAGATGCTCTGCTGACTGAATTTGGTGATACCCGTAATGAAAGCGAAACGGATATAGCTGTCACTTGATTTTATCGGACTGTAGAAAGCACGCATGAGATTGCGAAACTCAGTAAGCTTCTCGTCGTCGTGCATTACCTCAAGAATAGGAGAGTCGTACTCGTCAATAAGAATCACAACATTCTGACCGGTCTTTTCGTAAGCTCGCCTGTACAGAGATTCCAGTCTTCCTTTGATATCTTTGTTGATAGGGTCATCTCCATAGATTTTTTCATACTGAGCGATTTGTGAGTTCAATCTGTTTTTGCAATCTTCAACATTTTGGTATTTCGCAGTGCTCATATCAAAACGGAAGACAGGATATTTAATCCATTCAGTTTCTAATTCTCCGGCTTTAAGACCTTGAAACAGATCTTTTCTTCCTTCAAAATAAGCTTCAAAGGTAGATGTCAACAGACTTTTCCCAAAACGACGAGGACGAGACAAAAAGACATATTTATAATCTTGAGCTAAATTGTAAACATATTCAGTCTTATCTACATATAAATATTTGCCTTTAATGATCTCACTAAAGGTTTGTATTCCTATTGGATATTTCACATGTCCTGTCATAGCCGTTGTTGTTGATTCTTTTGCAGATTTTAAAGTTTTCCGATCTCTTCCAAAGAAAGATGAGTCAGTTCATGAATCAAGGCGAAATCAAGCCCCTTCTTTTTCATATCTGTGGCGATCTGAATTGTCTTTTCATTAGCACCTTCTTCTCGACCTTCCTTTCTGCCTTCCTTCAAGCCTTCCTCATAGGTCGGCTCCTCGTCTTCGAGCATCTTCAAGCTCGCTTCGTAGCGCATCTGATCTTTTTCAGAAAGAGCTCCGACTCGAGCCTTCTCAATCAAACGTAGAAGACCTTTGTCTGCTCTTTCGTATACTGATGGGTCGATATTTTCCATACTTCCTAAATTTTTGAAACTGTAAAGCCAGATATCCTTTAGCGTGACGTTGTCTCCATCAAACTTGAATTTCTGCAAATTTATAAAATATTTTCGATGTTTGTCCCAAAATAACGCACCAGTGTCTAAATCACATTCTGCTGTCCTGGTCACAACCTTGTTGATTCCTGCCATTGTCTTCCCCATAATGAAGATTCCGATGATCTTTGGAATATCCTTTTTCATCTTTCTCCACGATAACCCTCGCTTGATTTTGCTGTCCATGAGCTTATAGACGTAAAAATTTGCCCTGGTTTTGAAAAACTTCTGGCAGGAGTTCTGCATCTCAATTAAAATGGAATCTCCTTTGTTTGTAGTGCAGTAAAGGTCGAATGTCACGCCTCGCTTATCTTTCTGTGTCGCTGGCATCTCCACATTCTGAAACTTCACTTTTGTGATTTTGTCCTCATCACCATCTAAAATTGCATTTAGAAAAGACTTCATGATTATCGGGTCGGACATGCAATATTTGAACCCGAAATCGCATCGCAAATCAATGAATTTGCCCATTTTTGTGATTGTTTTTGTTTTTATACTGTGTCTAATCAAAACTGACTAAACTTATTTCAGCGCAAATGTAATGATTTTTTTTCAATCATCAATTTTTTCAAAGCCTCTGTCATAGTTGCTCTCTATACCAGTAAAAAATGAGACGTCTCTCATTGAGACGGTACATTCCCCGTCTTATTCATAAATGAGCGTCTGTCTTTATGGAAAATTAAGCATTATGTCAAGGTGAAATATCCCTATATTCTCTAATTTTTGTTTTGTATCTGGTTGAATATTATTTTGTTGGATTTGCAATGTTGAAATTTTATATCAAACAATTATATTGTATAACATTAATTGGGGGGGGCAATGATTGGATTTTTAATTATATTTGCCGTCGAAAAGGAAATAACTATTAGGAAATATTGAATTTTTTTGAGAAAATGAAAAAAATCTATCATTCCTACTATATAGTCATTGATTAGGGCTAAATCGCTTGCCTATGAAAGCGAAATAAAGATTGATATTATGGCAGAAGAAAAAGTTTTTTCAGAATACGATCGTCCAGAGAACCTAGAGGGCGAGTTCGTGATTCCAGATGGATTTACTATGATTGAGGAAAGTGCGTTCAGGGGCTGTTCTGGTTTGACCAGTGTAGTTATTCCTAACTCTGTAACTGAAATCGGAGATGAGGCATTTGTTAATTGTTCGAACCTAACAAGAGTAGTTATTCCTGATTCTGTGACTGCAATTGGATACGGAAACACGGTATTCGAAGGATGTGGTAAGCTGACTGATATTATTATCTCAGAGAATTCCAAATTCTATTTTGAAGCAGGAGTTTTGTATGATAAAGAGAATAATTCTATTATTGGATCTACATGTCCGACAAATGTTGTTGTTCCGGATAGTGTTACTAAAATTGGTTTTGCTGCATTCAGAGGCTGCAAAACTCTTACTCATATAACAATTCCTAATTCTGTAACAGAGATTGAATGGGATGCGTTTGATAAATGCTCTGCTCTTACAGAAATAGAAATACCAAGTTCTATATCGAAGATTGAAGCCAGCACATTTTGCGATTGTACAAGTTTGGCAAGCGTAAAACTTCCTAATACATTGAGCAAGATAGGGCAGAGTGCATTTGAATATTGTGAAAGTCTCACAAGCATAGTGATACCAGATTCTGTGACAGAGATAGGAAGTGGAGCATTCAGTGAATGTGATAACTTGCAAACAGCTACTATTCCAGCTGGAGTGAAATATGATATGTATGATGTTTTTGGAGAAAATGAAGTGGTTGTCATAAGTAGTGAATCTACATCAAACTCTTGTGACGATAGCTCTGTTGCAATTACTAAAATGCGTATTTCTGTGCTTGCATTTACGAGATCTTTTTACTCTAATTATGCATTGCAGGGTAAGATGTTAGGCAAGGATTTTGATTTTTTGAGCAAAGAATGGAGCCTTTCTAATGCAGAGAAGCATAAAAGAATAAATCGTGGTGATTTCTACGGCGGTGACGAAGAAGTTGAAAGGTCAGCGACACTAAAATTTATTTCTGTAGCTGATGAGAATAATTTCAGTATTTCTGTAGAGGATTCTCAAGGAAATAAGATATATAAAACTGATGATTCCAAAAGTGCGCTGTCTCATGTTATTAATTCTGAGAGTATCGCAGAGGATATAATCTGGGATTTTGGATACGATCCTCATTCTGAGGACATATTGTTCTTTTCAGATTTTTCGGATTTGGAATTCATTAAGAATTTCCTTCCTGCTTCAATGTGTTCTGCCGATGTCTTGGAGTTTGTTTCTAAAGCAATGTGTGAGTATGCTGAGGAATGTGGCATTGACATCGATAGTGATGAAGTAACTTGTGAAGAAGCTTTAACTCTTTTGACTTATGCTGTGGAGTTGTTGTTTGCTAAGCAGAATTCTTCATTGTTAACTCTTTCTGCTTTGATTGATTGCCCTGGCGTTGCTATGTTTGAAACACAAAAGGGTAATTGTTATGAATTTGATTTGGAGTTGCCTAAAGGTGAGAAATTTGACCCTTCAAAATTGAAGTTGTTCAAGTTTTATAAGGAGGATATGAGTTCACCATCTCAGGGTATCGTCGATGAAAGTTATGACGGATTTAACATAGTGCAATCTTTTGTTATCTATGGTGATACTTTATTGGAAGGTGAATCGGATGAAGATTATAGACCTTATGGCCAAGATTTGGTAGATATTGATTCCGAAGGAGTCTTTACATATATTCCTTATGAATACGAAGAGGAGGACGATGATGAGGAAACTGATTCCTCAAACGACCATATCGCATTCTTCAACTCATTCAAGTCTGCAGTAGATTTTGGAGATAAGTTGAAAGTAAACAAGCCAAGTAAGAATGAAGTTGGAATCACTTGCTCGGAAATGGGAAAAATCAAACTTGTTTCCAAAAGAACGAAGAATGATTTGTGTGTGATTGTCTATAGCTACGACGAGAAAGAAAGAATGGAGAGAATTCATTCTTCAAAGAATGCAGAGATTGAATCAGCATTGTCTTCTTTCGGTGAGTTGGGTTATACTGCTACCGACAAGAGCGCAGCCTTTAGTATTAAAAAGCCATTGTCTGACTTCGCTGACGACGACGCTCGTTTCGAGTGGATCAAGAATGTCGCCTTGACATTTAGAGATTTGTTCGTCAAGTATGTCGCAATGTGACATTGAATTTTAATCAGTAGGAGGATGATTATCCTCCTCTGATTTCACTATAAAACGGAGATGCCGAAAACCGAGAATAGAGTAGGCTGGGGAAAAATAATTTGATTTCAAATATGAGATTAGGTAGGTTTACAGCTCTAAGAAGTTGGGATAATGGTCATCATGCTGGAAAAAAAGGAATTGACAAAGGCGATACCTTTACCGTAGTTGTTAATACTTGTAGTACAATTGATAGAAGAAATGGTGATGCATATCAAACTTTGAGAAAGCAATTGGAAAAGGACGGATATCATACATATTTTACTAATCTTAACGAGGGAGATTGGCTTGTAGAAGATCTTGGAAAGGTTTAATTAGAGACAATATGTATAAGAGTTGTTTTGGACAACTGCTATAAATATCTTAGTGAAATTCAAAAATGAGGGGATGACTCAGTTCATTCCCTTTATCATTATTTGTCATATATATGTATACAAATCAAACTGATAAACAAATTAAGGAGTTGCAGAAGTATTTCTCCACAAAAGAGTTGATGGAGAAGGAATGGATTCGTATTGGAAAACCCTGTGCTCATAGAGTTAATAAGAATGATACGCATCGTGTCGATGAAAAAGAAGCACTTGAACTTTTAGCCGTTAAGAAGATTGGCAAATATCCCTTTTATGGAATAGAATTCTGCTATGAACCTGACGCCGATGAAATAGTCCTTACATTCATGGAAATAAATCTTGAGGATTTGGATTAATTCGTATTCATTCAATAATAAGATTAACAATGGGAAAAGATATTTCAACTCAATCGATTTACGGAGAGTACAAGCAACCAGAAAATAAAGTAACTGCAGCTTTGCTTCAGATATTAAAATTTGGAGGTCATAAAGTTGTATGTTCAGTCTTTGACAAAGTCGGTCTTGACTTGCCTTCTAATGATATTAATGTGGAGTCGCAGGTTACGGAAGACGAAACTCATCCTGATGGTTTTGTTTCTTGTGATTGTAATTATAAACTATATATAGAGAGTAAAATTGTAAAGAATGCTCTTAACAAAGGTCATGGATATGAACAACTTGAAAAAAACAAGAAACTGGCTTCTCCTGACAATGGTAAGCATATGATATATATAACACCTGATGAAGATATTCCTAATGTACTTAAAGATGCCCCTGAAATCACGTGGGTGAACTGGCAAACGATTGTGGAAAGTCTAAAAAGGTATGATACATCAGATAATCTGTTGGTTTTTCTGATCGAGCAATTTTGTCTTTTTGTAGACAATATCGTATTCAAGAAGAACGTTCCTGCACAAAGAGGTGTGTCTGTCTCTGTAGAGAACTTTGCGGCAGAAAAGGATCAAAGAGTGATTATTGTTGGTGGTGCTTGGGGCGAAGATGTTGCTCTTGACTATGGTTTCTATGCTTGTCAAGCGAACAGATATTTCCTTCCCGCCAAGTATTTGGCATTCTATCATAAAAATAGAATAGAGAATCTGTTTGAAATAGAAGATACTCCTGTTGAGTCCATTGTTCTTACAGAAGAATTTGTCGACAAAGATTATTTTGTTAAGAAAGATATTAATTATGACAGCACACCGCGTAAGTACTTTAAACTTAAACATATAAAGAAATTTGATCCTGTAATAGAGAATGATTCCGTTGATAAAAATGGTAAGCCATGTGCTTTTGTTCAAGGTCAGAGATATACAACTTTTGATGCAGTCATGAATGCAAAGAAAACATCGGAGTTGTAAAATTAACCTCTCAAAATTCTATATATAGTTGTAATCAACTAATCAAATGGCAATTATATACGAGTTGTCCAACACACGGTTTTTCTTTATACGCTCGGCCTACGGCCTCGCGTTGGGGAGGGGCAAGGGCGTTACGCCCTTTGCAATCCTCATTTTGGACAACTGTGATATAATCTCCAATGAAATTATAAAACTATGGAATATATAGATTTGGGTTTGCCAAGCGGCACAAAGTGGGCAGAGAGCAACGTCGGTGGTTGTTGTGATTATGAGAAGAACGCAGAGGAGTGGATCGGCTCAATCTTCTATGAGAGCGACAAGGACAAGGCAATGAAAATGTCGTTGCCTACAGTGTCTCAGTGGAAGGAGTTGGTCGCCAACACTACTCATGAGATTACGAATTTTGCAGGAGGCAAGACCAGGGCACAGATGGTGCTAAGAAGCAAAGTTAACGATAATTTTATAGTGTTCCCTTTTTCTGGCCCTTCTGTCTATATAGATGCACAAGGCAACGGAATTCACATGTATGAAATAAGTGACGAAGAGATACAATTACAGGCATGGAATTTAGGAATATTTCATGTTAGAGAGGTGTGCTAATAAATGATTAAGTAACTATAAAACAAGTTCATTTTTATTGTTACGCAGTTTTATAAATTATAAAAGGTAAAAATATTAGTGGTAATGAAAAAGAGTCGGTAATAATTCCGATTGATGATTTTATGGAGAGATTCAGCGAATTAAAGAATCAAGGAAAATCGCTTTTGATCCTGACTTTCAAATTCGTGACGGACAAATATTTGCTGTCGGAATTACTTATGGGTGGTCGGATGAAGAAGCTGCAATAGAAGAGGCTTATTCTTGTATCGAGAAATTTATGCCTTCTGGTGTAGATCCTCGCGATGTGGTTGAAATTATTTATGACGAGGATAGTGACGACTGCGAATCAGAGTATTTCTTCGGTGGAACAGTTCAGGCAACACCACTCGTTTTCAATTCTAATTCGGACTATGACTTTCGAATTGAATTTGATGAGGATGACGAATAAATTTTCATGTTTTTTTGTCGAACTTGTGAAATTAGAGTCTTTTTATTCTATACAATAGGAAATTAACCATGCTAATAGCTTATTAATCAAATTTGAGTTGTATGTATGAAGTAAAAGTTTTTACAAGTGACGATATTCCTTCGGTATTTCCAAACGAGTTTGTGATTCCCGATGGATTTTCAGAGATAGGAGAAGAAGCCTTTGCTGGGTTTTGCACAATAACAAAGATTGTTATCCCTAATACTATGCGAAAGATTTCTAAATCTGCCTTTGAGGATTTCTGTCCTATGCTGAATTATTATACTGATTCTGCAGAACGAGTAATTTGCACTTTGGACAGTCAAGAGTTATTCTTGCAAAATGCCTTCCTTTTCTATAACAATGCAGATAGAATTCTTGCTGACAGTAAGATGTCTAATGCAATAGTCGACATAAAAAGTGGAGTGTCTATGATTGGAGAATTTATACCTCCAACATTGGGTGCATATATAGAATGGTGGTTGAATTGTCCGTATAATATCACCAAGGACAAAGATGGTAAGAGTATGCTTGTTTATAGTGTTGCAGGTAGTATCTTGAGTGGCTATAATGAGAGTAAGATTGTCTATCCAGACGGCAGTTTGTCGCAAGTCAATCTCCCGAACTTTCATGGAATTTGCAAAATGTTCGGTGCATTATGTCGCAAGTATAACGATTCCAGAGTGGGTATCGAAGCATACACTCTGCAAGAGGTAGTAGATCTAATTAAATAAGGGAGGTTAGCAAATAAAACAAATGATCACATCTCCTCCGAAGACCTGAATATTACTTTGTTTTTTGATTGGAACGACGTGAGCTGGTTGCCAGACATCTCCTGTAGAGCCATTTTGGTGTACTGCTTGTCGTCGAGTGATTTCAAAACAAATTCGATAGTCAGGTTTTTGAATGTCATTCCTGTGCTGCGGGCCTGGATGAAATCTCTGAAATACTGTTGGTCGTTTTCTCCAAGTGAGTGGCCGAAAAACGTCACTTTATCGCCGTCTCCCAACGTCAGCAACGAGTCGATGATGGCTGGTGGATTGAAATTGTCGTCCATCGCTTTCTGGAGAAACTTATAGGAATTGTCGGTCTCGTTGTACTCCTTTGTGCCGATCACAATTGTGTCTTCCTTCAGATTCCCGTGCACATATTGCACATTGGCTTTTTCTGGCCACGGAACGAAGGTATAATTGAATGTAAACACCTCCACGATGTCGTAATTGTCCATGTCGAAAATGGCGTTAAGGCGACGTCGCAATTCATCATCATTCGCATGGGAAAACGGCTGGTCGAGCAGGTAGTCGCGCAGACCATCCTTGATTTTATAGAAGGCTGCCTTGTCTCTTATCTCTTTAGTCTCGGCGTAGACAGGATCCTTGATGTAAAAGTACTTTAGATCGTCGGTCTGGATAAGCAACCCTTTCTCCACCATCTTCATCAAAAACTCCCGCGTCTGCTTGGCGAAGAGCTCTCGCTTCTCAATTTCTGGATTATTATATAAGACGTAGATATCGCCACCATTGTTGGATGGCACATAGAGAAAATTACATATTTCCTCAGCGCTTACCGAGCAGTTACGCCCCTTGATATACGCAAGAATCTTATGCTCCTCAGGCGATATCGGATCCTGGATATCCTCGTTGATTTGGGCATAATTGTAGAGCTCGGTCTCAAAGTCGAACCATTTCACCTCGCTCAACCCCCTCGTCGGCTGCCACTGGTTGAGATAGTCGATCAAAGGCGCAGGATAGTCCTTAGGGCAATAGATATCGCTCTTATAGAAGTCGCTGTACTTGGTCCTTCTGCCAAGAAACAGATCGAATCCGTTACCTATGATAATGACGTGGCGAGGCATGGGTTATATGTAAAGACGCAGGACGGTCTTATCTATTTAACAATTCTTTAGCTGGCACCTCCACAATCTTCCCGTCTTTGTCGGAAAGAATAAGAGTCTCATTGTTTGCTGCTTTTTTCTCCAAAAATTCCTTTTCCGCAATTTTTAGGGCAGCTTTTATTTTCTCTAAAGTTGGGTTATTTTCCATAATTCTTGATATGTTCAAATTTTTCAATATTGTAGATGTTGCATTCATCTTTGCAACCTTCAGCGAGTACTTCGCGAGGCTCAATGCTATTGTCAATCACAATCCATGAATCCTCAATAGGGATAAAGATATTTGTAAGGTTCTTGATTCCCTTCTCGTATCTTCTGTAGATCACGTCTTGAGGAATGTTGTGCCCACCTTCACTTACTCTGCGAGCCACACGTTTTACAGCAAGTTCTGGAGAGTTCAGCCAGAAATAGAGCAAAGTTACAGCGTATCCTTTTTCTTGTGCCCTCCGTACAAGGTTTGCGTATGATTTTGTCGCTAACGTTGTCTCGATAGAAAATGTTTCATTAGCCTCAAGAAGTTCATCAATACGAAGAAGCATTAGTTTGCCAGCCTGAATGGCAACACTTTCTGGGCAGAAAGGAGATAGCCCTTTTGCAATCTCGTCTGCATTGACAAACTGTTTGCAGTCGAGAAGTTTAGGCAACACGCTATATGAAGCAGTTGTTTTGCCTGCTCCGTTGCATCCGCTTATTATGTAAAGGTTCTTTTCTGACATACAAAATCTTTATATGCAAAGATAGGAATTAATTCGTAATTCCCTCGTTTGTAATTTATTTCTATACCCATAAAAAAAGAGACGCCGCATGCGACGTCTCTACGAATGTGTCCCATCGTCGGAATTCCCACCCAAGATGGATTGTACCGACAATTATGCATTATGAATTAAAAGATGAGTCCGTCGTTTGCGAACTTTGCTTTCAAGCATTTTGCTGTGAATGAGTCTTTGTTCATCACAAGTTCCTCTGGTGTGCCAGCAAACACAAGCTCACCTCCCTTGTCTCCTCCGTCTGGACCGATATCTATCACGTGGTCCGCGCATTTGATCACATCCATGTTATGCTCGATGATGACGACGGTGTGTCCCTTCTCTATCAAGGCATTAAAGGCTTTAAGCAGTGTCTTGATATCGTGGAAGTGAAGTCCTGTAGTCGGCTCGTCGAAGATGAAAATCGTTGGATGTGTCTTCTCTTCTGCCAAGATTGCAGCAAGTTTCACGCGCTGGCTCTCTCCTCCTGATAGGGTAGATGAGGCTTGACCAAGTTTGATATAGCCCAATCCGACATCTTGCAATGATTTCAATCTCTTGACTATCTTCTTTTCAGTCGACTCTAACTTCTCTGAGAAGAATTCAACAGCCTGATTTATAGTCATCTCAAGCACATCGTAGATGTTCTTGCCACGGTAGCGAACCTCCAAGATGTCTTGCTTGAAACGCATTCCTTTACAGCTTTCACATGGCAATACCAAGTCGGCCATAAACTGCATCTCGATTGTTGTTGTTCCCTCTCCCTGACATTCGTCGCATCGTCCGCCTTCTGTGTTGAAAGAGAAGTGCGCGCTACGGTAGCCCATCTGCTTTGACAGCTGCTGGTCTGCGTAAAGCTTACGGATTTCATCGTATGCTTTGACGTATGTCACTGGGTTGGAACGTGATGATTTTCCAATCGGATTCTGGTCGACAAAATTCACATCCTTCACCAAATCTGTGGCTCCGGATAGTGATGAGTACAAACCTGGTTTCTCTTCCGACTCGTCCAACTCTCTCTTTAATGCAAGGTAGAAGATGTCTCTTACCAATGATGATTTTCCTGAACCACTCGGACCAGTGACGACGGTCATGACGTTGAGTGGAAACTTCACGTCGAATCCTTTCAAGTTGTGCTGCAACGCTCCCTTGATCTCAATATAATTGTTCCAAGGTCGACGGTACTGCGGCACTGCTATCTTCTCTGTTCCGTTGAGGTAATCGATAGTGTAGGAGTGTAGTTCTGCGTTCTGCTTCGCCTTTTTAGCATCCTCTGGCGAACCTTCGAACACCACTTTTCCACCGTTGCGTCCTGATTCCGGACCGATATCTATAATATAGTCGGCTGCACGCATGATCTCCTCGTCGTGCTCCACAACGACTACTGTGTTTCCTAATTTCTGCAAACTGCGTAACACTGACACCAAACGCTCTGTGTCGCGGCTATGTAGTCCGATACTTGGCTCGTCGAGGATATATAATGATCCTACAAGGCTGCTTCCCAACGATGTGACAAGGTTGATACGCTGGCTCTCTCCACCCGATAGGGAGTTGGAAAGTCGGTTTAGCGTCAAATAACCAAGACCCACGTCGACAAGGAAATTCAAACGGTTCTTGATTTCGATAAGCAGTCGTTTCGCTACCAACTCCTCATGTTCGGTAAACTGGATATTGTCGAAGAACGGTTTCAATTCAGATACCGGCATATCCACCAATTCTGTGATGCTCTTTCCTGCCACCTTAACCCATGAGGCGTTTTCCTTCAAACGTGTGCCTCCACACTTAGGACAGATTGTCTTGCCACGATAGCGTGCCAACATCACACGATACTGAATCTTATATTGTTGAGACTCAACGAATTTGAAGAATTCGTCGATTCCATGAGTAAGCTGTGTGCCATGCCACAACTTTTTCTTTTCCTCTGCAGTAAGCTGAAAATATGGTTTGTGGATAGGGAATTTGATGGCCTCCGCGTGGAAGATAAAATCCTGTAGCCATTCGCCCATCTTCTCTCCACGCCAGCAGATTACGGCTCCCTGGTAAACCGACAATGTTTTGTCTGGGATAACCAAATCCTCATCGATTCCCACCACGCGTCCGAATCCTTCGCAGACAGGACATGCTCCGTAAGGTGAGTTGAAACTGAACATCAACTCAGTTGGCTCATCAAACGTGATTCCGTCGGCTTCAAACTTAGTGCTGAACTGCTTTAGTGATTCTCCGTCTGGAGTATAAACCAAAATTTGGCAAGAAGAACCGTCGCCCTGCCATAAAGCAGTTTGGACGGAATCAGAGACACGGTTTTTTGTTTCATTGTCGTGACGCACCACATAACGGTCCACCACAATATATGCGTCCTTGCAAGACTTTGCCATATCTGCGGTGAAATCGGTGATTTTCGTCACTGCACCGTCGATAAGCAGACGTGCAAAACCCTCTAATTTAGCTTTCTCCACCGTCTCCTTAAGATTTTCTTTTGGAAGAGACGACAAGATCATACCTTTTGTACCGTCTTCAAAAGAGAGGATATAATCCACGATGTCCGACACCTGATGACGCTTCACCTCCTCGCCAGAGATAGGGGAGTAGGTACGTCCGACGCGGGCGAACAACAGTTTGATGTATTCGTAGATTTCAGTTGAAGTGCCGACGGTAGAGCGTGGATTTCGAGTGCTGACCTTCTGTTCAATAGCGATTGCAGGAGGAAGTCCCTTGATATAGTCCACCTCTGGTTTGCTCATTCTACCCAAGAACTGACGGGCGTATGAAGAAAGACTCTCCACATAACGGCGCTGGCCTTCAGCGTAGAGAGTGTCGAAAGCGAGTGACGACTTACCCGAACCAGAAAGTCCGGTGATCACCACCAGTTTATTGCGAGGTATTTTTATATCGATATCCTTAAGGTTGTGCACTTTAGCACCCTTGATAGATATGAATCCACTGTCTGCCATAACTAAACTATACTTTGAAAGTGTAAAGGTACAAACAAAATACTGATTTGGCAAAAATGGGGTTGGAAATTCAGTACAGTGGATTGAAATACGCTACTCCTTAACGATTTTTGATTTCACGCCGTTGACATCAAGAATGTAAACTCCCTTTGCTAAATTTTCAATGTTGACGTAAGTATCTTCATCAACTGTGATCTGCATAACAAGTTTGCCTGCCGCATCGTATAGTTTGGCAGAGCCGGTTTCGACTCCACGGATGGAGAATCCGTCCGACGTAGGGTTTGGATAAACCGATACAGAATTATTTATGATAGCATCTTCAC
>JAZUGF010000051.1:0-25187 GCA_045641065.1 Paludibacteraceae bacterium
CCGACTTATCTGGATATCCTTGGCATTTAGTTTGTTAACGTTAATTGTGTTAGATGCAAGCTCCTGTACTTCAAACTCGCCCTCACAAATGACGTTACCGCCAACATGCAATTTTGCTAGTGGAGAAGAAACACCAATACCTACATTACCATTTTTGAAGTAGTAGTTGTTACCATCAAAAGTCAAGTCCTTTGGACAACTTTTATTTCCACAGTACTCCTTTGCAGAGATGACCGCTTCTTTTGTTCCTCCCATTGAGATAGAACCTGGATAACCCTCATGGTCAGTTAGTGTGGCAATTAGTGTTCCACTAACAATAGCTCCATCATTAAATTTTGCTCTGTCTGAACACTCCAAAGAAGAAACCTTTCCTGTGATATTCAAATCACCATCACATTTGATATCGCCACCTACATGAAGCAATGAAGTTGGTTTCTCAACTCCGATACCTACATTTCCCTTTGTGAAATTGTAGCTTGTTGCTTCAAATGTCAATGGTGTCCAATTAACGTAGAATTCAGAAGATATCTTGTTTCCTGTTGTGCTTGTCCCAGAAAAAATAAGTCTTCCATCTGTACTGACTCCTGTGTAAAGTGATAGACCGTTGTAAATAGAGTTTTTTGAACCTTTTGCTGTAAAATTACCTGTTACAGTTAGATTTTCTTGTGCGTTTGCTACAACGCATGCCATTGTTAGGGATGCTAATGCTCCCATCTTAACAAATTTTAATAACATAAAAATTAGAGTTTTATACGGAGAGTTCTAAATATAACAATAACATAAGCCAAAAGAATGAACTCCCCATAGTTCTTTTGGAATATGTTGCAAAACTAATTTATTTCAGAAATTTTCATTCATGTGGACTAAATAATTCGGACTAATTCCAAACAATAGTTCATTAGTAAGACTCTTTCATCTAATATTATAACGTACGTTTTTGTCTTGCGATGCGCAAAAATATATAAATATTCAATTATATAAAATAATTTGCAATTTAATTTTACTAAAATGAGAATAATTATTCAATAATGATGCGTTTAAAATAAATTTGCTTGCATATAATTGTGTGCAAGCAAATTTAATACGAATAAAAATGTATTGTTTTTATTTCTTGTGGAACTGACTTGTAATCAATTCTCCGTCTATTTCACTCTTCAAAGTGTAGATTCCAGAACTTAAGGATGATACGTCTATAGTGCTCCCCATTTTTTGACAACTGGTTAATACTTTTTTTACTATCTAACGTTAGTCTTTCATAAAAATACCAAGCTTTATGACCATAAATGTACTTCTATTTTCGCCAACTTATCGTCGATATTCACCATGTAATGACGCTCTGGATTACAACTTCCTGTCGTATTGAATCGTTTTGCCATGTCGTTCAGATGATTTTCTCACAAAGATAAAGAAAATTTATGCATTATGAATTATTTCCTTTTCGCCCAGATGATTCCCTCGTAGACATCCACACCGTTGACTGTCTTCCATTCTGGTTCGATCTGCACTACCTTTTCTTTTAGGAATGAGAAGGTGATTAGGTAGGCTTTTTTCAATCCACGAACGTTGGCATATTCCGATACTTGGTCCTCGCCTTTGCGTTCGTATTTGTTGCCATACCACAACTTTAACTCAATCAAGAATTCTTCTCCTGCATAGTTCACCACAATATCCATTCGCTTATTGTCACGAGTCTGCGGCTCGACGTAGTAATAGCCAGTGCCGTTGATGATTGGTTTTAGGAAGCAAAGGAATAGCAGACGTCCCTGTCGCTCCACGAATTCGGCATCCTCGTCACGATATTCCTCTTCCATCAAATCCTTGAAACGTTCGATGATATACTCCATATTGAGTTTGCCATCAAGGATATATTCGGATTTTGTGACGCTTACTTTACCTGAATTTTCACGTTGATAACGGATCGAAAAATATTCATGGAATATCTCCTCAAATATGGCATTATGGATTGCGACATGTCCGTCTACATTTTTGATATAGGAATACATATCGGCAATTTTAAGAATCTCATCAGTAAGATTATAACTGTAGGTCTCGCCATTGACGGAGATTGAATACATAAAATCTCTAAGTTTCTGATTATTACCAAGATTCTTGGAAATGTCGTCAGCGAGCGTATTGTCTCCCCTTATGATATACTTAGCAGCTCTGTTGATTCCGTCAATAGTCCAATCTCCTTCCAATTCTTCATGAGTAAGTGAGCAAAGATAACTCACAAGCACAGGGTATCCAGATGTAAGCCTGCGGATCTCATCCGCAATCAACTTGGTGTCCATACCAGTGTGGTAATCTGATTCGTATTCATCAAGCATGCCTTTGATTCCTTCCGCACTCAATGTCATGTCGACGTTGAAGCGGACCGCAATGTTCCATGGAGAATTGTATTTTCTTTCCTCGTCGCTACGGATTTTCAGTTTTAGATTTTTTACATCATATACTCCGGCAAGGATAACAGAATGGAAAGTGGAATCCATACCGTTCTTGTCTCTATCCAGATATTTGTTGCGAAGCATACCTAAGAAGTTCAAGAACAACTGGTTGTCAGTACTTTTATCAACCTCATCAATTAAAACAACAACAGGCTTGTTTGATTCTCTGCAAAAATTTGAAATCATTAAAGACAGTTCATCCAAACTTGTAGGTGTTGGTAAGGTATTCCATCTAAGAGAATCTTCTTTCGACGACAAATCCATAATTCTTGCAACCATCTTTTTGAATGTGTCGCAAAAGGAGGTTTCATTTGCATACAAAGATTCCCCAACACCCTCAAAACTAATCTGAATCATTAAGTATTCAGATTGTAGACGATTGTATAAGAAATTCATCGTCGTCGTCTTTCCAAACTGACGTGCTCGGTTGATAGTGAAATAGAGTCCTTCGTCGACGAGTTTTTCTATTTTCGCCAACTTATCGTCGATATTCACCATGTAATGACGCTCTGGATTACAACTTCCTGTCGTATTGAATCGTTTTGCCATGTCGTTCAGAAGATTTAGGTTACAAAGATAAAGAAAATTTTCATACTTTATTATATAGGAAAGGTTATGCTGCCCCCCTGGTTTCATGGCCATATAGACTTTAGTCTAATTATTCAAAAAATGCTTTTTTGATAGATTCAAATTTCATCTGCACTTCTCTCCATTCGTTTTCTCTCGTACTGTCAGGCATAATTCCGCCTCCTGCATAAAGAGTCAGTGATTTTAGAACTAATTTTCCGCATCTTAGATTTACAAAAATATCTGCTTCATTTGTTAATGAAGATTGGAATCCAACAACTCCAGAATATAGCTCACGTTTATGCGGTTCAGCTTCTTTGATTGCAGATAATGCAGTCGATGGGGGGAATCCCAAAACGGCTGGAGTGGGGTGGAGTAGATTGATCAGCGTGGATAATGATTCAGTTGACGTGAATGTGATGTCGGTACAAAGATGTTGAATCATTCCAGCTGGTTTTGAATGTGTTGAGCCGACGGTGATATCTGCATCTACACTTTTTAAACGTTCTGTAATATAGTCTGTTACGACTTTCTGCTCACGAATTTCTTTCTCTGCCCATTGGTGCTTGCCATCGTTAGCAATTGTTCCTGCAAGTGAGATGGTAGAGTAGGAGTCCGCTCTTTTTTGAAGCAGAATTTCTGGTGTGTTGCCTAACCATGTCTCTCCGTTTGGAAGGTGTAGTAGGTAGGCAAATTCATAACTGTCTTTCGACGCTACGTTTGTGAATATCTCAAATAATGATTTCTCAGTTTGAAGATTCTGTTTCGCAGACAATACAATTTTATCTGCATCTTTACTCTTCAATTTTTGACTCACGCTACCGAACGACCGTTCGTATGAATCTGCCGATGTAGATGAATCTGATGGAGATGTTGGCTGACAAACTGATTTTGAAGTCAGAAATTCATTAAAACGAACAACATCCTGAGCAGAATTTAAATCAAATGAGATATCATTGGGAATCATTTTTAATTCATCTTCTCCAAATGAAGACAAAATGAAACCATCTGAGTTTGGATTGTAATCACTTAATTTTGATTCGTTAGAGGCGAAGAATTGCGTCTTCCCACCACGCTTTTTGAAGATACAAAAAAGAGCATCCGTCGTTTCTCCACGACGGATGACCTCATTCCATATATCTTTTAATTTTTGCATTCTAAGAAATCTAAACTTAGTATTCCAAATATGGATTATTTAATTTTTCCCAAGCGACGTCAGTTTTGCCTCCATGACCTGGGTAGAATACTGTATTGTCAGGTAAACGAAGTAGTTTTCCTGTGATGCTCTCCATAATCTCACGTTGGCTTCCTGTAGGGAAATCTGTTCTTCCGATTGAACCTTGGAAGATGGTATCACCAGTGAAGCAGACGTTTTCTTCTTTGCAATAGAAACATACACTTCCTGCACTATGTCCTGGAGTTTCAATCACTTGCAATTTGATATTGCCGATTTCAATCACGTCGCCTTCCTTGATTTTTGTGCCAATCTCAGGGGCAGGCTCGTCGGCTGGCATCTGGAAAATATTCAACTGATCGATGAATGTATCAATAAAAAACTGATCCTTCGGACTTGCGTAAGTCTTTAGACCAAAAGTTTCAAGCATGAATTTATTTCCGTAGATGTGGTCGAAATGAAGATGAGTGTTAAGAAGAGCGACGGGAGTCAACCCATTTTCAACAATGTACTTCTTCAACTTCACCTTCTCCATTCTGCTACGGCAGCCAGCATCAATGATACCACATTTATTAGTAGTCTCATCAATCACTACGATAGTGTTTTCCTGAATCGGATTAAAAACGAAAACTTCTATTTTCATTGTTCAGCTGATTCGTTTTCAATTTTCTGTGATTCCTGATCAGCCATGTCGCTAATCTTGTCAAGAATCTTTGTGTTGACCTTGAAATCTGTAGGGCGGAAACTGCGGACAATAGCAACTACAGTATCCTTTCTGCCTGGTAAGATATCTCCGTTAATACGGTAAACAAGACCATCCTTACCATCCACGACTCTTGAGATCTTAGTGAATTCCTCTTCATCTGTTTTTGCAGAGAAAATATATTCGTAAACACCTTCCTGCTTTGAAATCTCTATCAAACGGAATTCTGGATATTCTTGACTGTCGTAATTTAACAAGTTTTCAGCGAAAGTCTTAAACTCATCCTGTGTGTTAGCTTTAGTAACGTCGATCATGATATCCTCGCCCTTTTCCAAAACCAATGGAATAGTAGGGAATGGGTAAGTTGTTGTCTCATAACCTTCTGGGACCAAAATGTCGAAACCGTCAAACTTTGTTAGATTAGCATTTTGCTCAGTTTCGGCTTCAGCTTTTGGAGCTTTTTTTACATTGTTGCAGCCTACCAAAGAGATCAATAGACATGTAGCTGCGATATTTCTTATGAACTTAAATGTCTTCATATTCTTATTTGTTATCGTTAACGTCATTGTCAACGTTTATCATTTTTTTCGTTTTCGTTTTCGTTTTCGTCTATATAGTCCACGATTTCTTCATCCTCGTCTTCTACATAATCGACAAGTTCTTCTTCCTCCTCTTCCTCTTCATTTTCATCCATGAATTTAGAAGGAGTCTTGCCGTTCATTACCTCATCGTAAAGTTCCTCATCCCACTCGTACTCGTCATAATCATCCTCGTTAGGAGACTCATCGATGATGCTGAAATCCTCGTCGTCATCAAAATCATTACGAATCTTATCTGCGTCAAGATTACGGTGTGTGATAGATTCTACTTCGTGAGTATTATTTTGGATCATCTCCCAAAGCATATCTTTCAACTGCATCAAACCGCTACCTACAACAGATGAGATGAAACAATATTTGATATCTTTTGGCAACTGTTCTGCAATTAATTCCTTAAGTTCATCGTCGAGCATGTCAGATTTTGAAAGACATAGAACGCGCTGCTTTTCAAGTAATTCTGGATTGTATGCTTCAAGTTCCTTCAAAAGAAGATTATATTCTTCCACGATATCATCTGTGTCGACGGGAACCAAGAAACAAAGGATAGCATTTCTTTCGATATGACGCAAGAAACGGTAACCAAGACCTTTCCCTTCACTTGCACCTTCAATGATACCAGGGATATCAGCCATACAGAAACTCTTTCCGTCACGATAGGCAACAATACCAAGGTTTGGAACAAGGGTAGTGAAAGGGTAGTCTGCGATCTTTGGTTTAGCTGCAGAGATAGATGAAAGCAATGTACTTTTTCCTGCATTAGGTTTTCCTACCAATCCCACGTCGGCCAATACCTTCAACTCAAGGATGACAATACGCTCCTGGCCAGGCTCACCGCTCTGTGCGAAGCGAGGAGTACGGTTTGTGGCAGATTTGAAATGCCAGTTGCCAAGACCTCCACGTCCACCTTTAAGAAGGATCTTCTGCTCGCCATCTTCAGTGACATCCATCAAGTATTCACCTGTCTGGGCATCGTAAACGACAGTTCCACAAGGTACCTCGATAACTTTATCTGCACCGTCGGCACCAAAACTTCTACTATGGCTTCCGCTCATACCGTTACCTGCGAAGATATGACGGTCATATTTTAGGTGAAGCAAAGTCCAATAATCCTTGCTTGCACGAATGATGATATGACCTCCACGTCCGCCATCTCCACCGTCGGGACCACCCTTAGGAGTGAATTTCTCACGATGAAGGTGAGCCGAACCGCCGCCGCCTCTACCACTTCTGATATGAATCTTAACGTAGTCTACGAAATTGCTATTTGCCATAGTATATCAAATTTGCGCAAAAATAAGAATATTTTGCATTATTTTTAGTAATAATCAGCGTTATTATTTAGGCAATTATATACGAGTTGTCCAAACAAGCTTATTTATTAGACGCTCGCCCTTCGGGCTCGCGTTGGAGATAGAATTAGGGCGTTCCGCCCTTAACAATCCTCATATGGATAGAGAAACCATTTATTTTATTCGTTGTTGATAAATAATCAAGTTGTTGATAATTTCGTTGATAACTTTATATATGAATGTGTTGATAACTTTTGTTTTTTATTGTATATTTGCGAATTAAAGTAAATTGCTTAGAAAAATATGGACAAGGAACTTAATATAAAAGGACTTAATATGCGCTGTTTTCGTTTTATTTCAGTGCTGTTGATGTTGTTCTCTGTATCAACAAATTCATTTGCAACATTAACAGGAAAAGGAACACAATCAGAACCTTATATCATAGATGAGCCGTCTGATTTTCCAGATTTGACGACTACTATATCCAAAAATAAAGGTAAATATCTTTATGTAAGACAAGAAGCAGATGTTGATATGTCTGAGTTGTCTAATAAAGCGAATACAGGAACAACTCGTCCACCACTTCCGCTTACTGCAAACGATTTCCTTAGATCTTTGCAATTCAATTCGACTTCTACTTTCATTGGAGAGTATGATGGTAACGGATACACTGTTTCTAATTGGAGTATCACAAAAAATAAGATGCAGAATCCTGTGACATCCAACTATTACTACATTTCAATGTTTGGTAAGGTTGGAAGCACAAGTGCCAATAAGTCCATTATTAAAAATTTGAATATTGAAGGATTTGACATTGAAACCCAGACAACTAAAAATGGTGTTAATTCAAGCGGATTCTCATTTATCGCCAGTCATATTGTTAATGCGGAAATCACAAACTGTCATGTTAAGAATTCAAAGATTCATGGAAATGGACATTTTGCTTTCGGTGCAATAACAGCAAATAATGATAACTCTACAATTACAGACTGTAGTGTAAGAGATTGTGAATACACTACAAGTGGAGCTCAGTCTGTAGGTGCATTGTGTGGTGTAAATTCAGGAACAATAAAAAATTGTTTCGCTTACGATGTGACATTGAACGCCAATGTATATGTAGGAGGATTAGTTGGAGAGCAAAATTCAGGTAGAATTGAGAATTGTGGATTCAACGGACAAATTTGTGCATCTGACGTGATGGATCTAGCCAACTGTGGTGGTATTTGTGGAAAGGTTTCAAAAGGTACCATCATCAACTGTTTTTCTGTTTTCAATAATGGAGGAAAGACATGGAAGAGTGCAAAAGTGTTCGGTGGATTGGTTGGTAACGTTGAGCAAGCCGCTGAGATAACAGTTAAGAATTGTTATGCATTTCCAAATGTTGCTTTAAGAGCAGGTCATGAAAACGTTGATTACTTTGTCGGACGAGATATGTATAAGGAGTCTGACAAACGAAACTACGAATCATGCTACTGTTACGAGAATGGTTATGGAGCAGGTTATGTTCCAAATATTACAAATGGAGTTGATTTCTCAGGTGATTATAAAGAAAAGCATAAATTGTTAGTTGCATCAAATGATTTTATGCGTAGCGGTTGTTTCGCTGAAATTTTGAGTGACTACCATATTGTAAACATAGATCCAAAAACAAATCCATGGCGTGAAGACGTGGCGTTCCAAAACGACACATTGCCTGTTTTGAGATTCATTGTTGACGAACGTTATGATGTTGATCCGTTCTGTCATCCAGGAATTTATACTTTCCCTCATACAAATATGGGCAAAGTGTCGAAATTAAATGGACAGCTTAAATACATTACAAATGACCAGACAACAGAAGGGTGGCTTTATGGTTTTGAGGTTAAGGTTGGTGAAGGAAAATGGGAGAAAGTGTCTGATTGGACAGCCACTTTGAACGAAAATAAAATCAACTTCTTCTTTGATTATGAACATGGAACTTCAAAAACAATCATATATAGAGCTTACACTTATAATCCAAACGACCCATCACATGTAGCATATGGTAAGATTGATACTGTTTGTGTCGGTTCTAGCACAGGTCCTGAGATAGTTGATGGATGTGATAGTGTAAAATATGAGAACAAGTGGTATTACCCTAAAGATAATGGTACATATAAAAACGCTGCTGGTGAAGAATTCATCATCAAACTTGGAGAATCACGTAAAACATACTTGCCAAAAATAGAAGGAGATTGTGGTAAAAACACAGTCACTTATATGGGAATGGTATTTGACCATTCTACTGTATTTGAGACATCTTTTGAAAATGAGACTGGATGTAAAACTACCAATTATCAGGAGATCAAACTTTATCCTACTGAAAATAAAGACTCTTTGAAGGTATTTACTCTTGGTGAGATGAGTTATACTTATAAGCCAAAAGGTGGAATTGACCCAGTAACTGTTAGTGTAGGTTCTGAGTATGTGATTGAGCCAAAACGATTGGTAGTTGATGAGATTCCTTATAAGAATAATTCATGTGATAGTCTTACTATTACTGTAAATTATCAAATTCCTATTAAGATAACTAAGACTGAAGACAAGTCTTGGAGTTGTAAGCCTGTTGTATATAATGGTGTGACTTATACTAAGGAGACTACACTTCTTGATACTATAAAGACTCCTAGAGTTGATGTGATAGGAAATATGTTGTATGAGATCAGAAGTCATCATATTAAAGTTGCAGTGCCTGATACGATTGAGACATCAGAAACTCATTGTGGTGTGATCAAATACGAATGTCCAACAGGAATTTGCGAAAGCACAGAACCTTTCTTTGATACTGTTCCTGCATTGACTACAATCGGAGCAAGTCAGTGTCCAACTAAGGTGACAATCACACATCATCTTATTGGAGAAAAAATGAGAAGAGAGGAAAACATTGTCAGCTGTGGACCTTATACATATACTTATAGAGGAAGAAAGGAAGTATGGACTGAAAGCGACACATATGTAAGAACTCGAAGCGGTATGAATCCTGGTGCTTGTGACAATGACACAATTGTTACATACCATGTGACTATCGGAGAGTCAACATCTTATAAAGACACTACAATACATGGATGTGGAAGAAAAGCTTTCAAAACATTGTCCGGAGAGACAGTATTGTTTGAAAAGAGTCAGGATTATGAGGATGTAATAAAAACTCCGAATGGATGTAATTCGAAGAGAATTGTCCATGTATATATTCATAATGTGAAGGATATCAGCTCTGTTATTCCACAAACAGGATGTGAACCATTCACTTTCACTAAATTGAATGGTGAGGAACTTGTATTTAATGCTGGTACTCATATTGTAAAGGATACTATAAAATCCACAGATGATTGTGGTTGTGACAGTATAGTTAGAACAACAACTATCATGGTGGATAAACCAACTACATTAAAGGAGATAGTACTTAATGGTTGTGATTCAATTGAAGTTGAAGGAAAGGTTTACAAATCAGATGCTTCATTTACTGTTGAGAAGACTGATCCTAATATTTTGAAAACTTGTCGTACACAATTCCAACCATACAAAGTAAAGATCAACTCTTCAATTGTAGAGGAGGTACATGTTGATACTTGTGGAATATTCAGTATTGGCGACAGAACATTGAAGACTTCAGGAAAAATTGAAATCAACAAGGAATCCAACACTGGCTGCGACAACAAGGTGATTTACGATATTCGTATTATTGAACCTACTATTATTGATTCTGTTGTATATGCTTGTGACAGCTACGTTCATAAATATTTGGATGGACACCAGGATATGATAGTAGATGATGGAGTAGTGTTGGTTGACAAACTTAAGAGTAAAGTTTGTGATTGTGACAGTATCATTCGTAAGGTGACCGTTAATATCAGCCATGACACTTACGAGAAGATGCCTGCTGTTACAAACTGTGGACCTTATACTTATGTCAAGAAATCTAATGGAAAAAAGATTCTAATTAAAGAATCTCAGATTGTAAGAGATACTACAGTTACAAAATATGGATGTCATATTTATTTTGAAACTGAAGTCAATATCATTCCTGTCGTGACTACAATTAAACAATTGGATGCATGTAAGGAATATCATTCAGAGATTCCGGTTTGGAATTACAACAACAACAAAGTAGATGTTATTGTTGAGACTCCTGAGGTTCAAACTGCTGAATTAATTTTCTTGGAGAAGAATCAACAGCATCCTGTATGTATGGATACTACAAAGTTGTTCCTAACTGTACATGGAGTAGGAAAAATCGCGGCAGATCCAGTTGTTGAATGTGATTCATTTATTTACAAGGATTACGATGGATCGCTAATCAATATCTATTCTGATACTGTAATTGTAGATACATTGAAGAGTAAGGTCTGCGATTGTGATAGTGTGATTTTGAAAACTAACATTAAAATCAACAAGTCAATTCCAGAATCATTGCGTGATACTAACAGACTTCGTCAGTGTGACTCTGTAATCTACAAAAACTCTAAGGGAGTTGAGATGACATTCACTGATAATATCCAGTTCCTTGATACATTCCAAATCAAGTCTACTGGTTGTGATAGTGTTGTTGTCGTTGATATTAATGTTCCAAAATCAACAGGTAGCGTTACTATCTTGTCTGCATGTGGAGACACTACACTTATTGATAGTGTAAACAATAATTTCCCACGTTTCTTTGACAAATCACAGATCTGGCGTCAGGTTCTTAATAAAAACATAGACGGATGTGACAACTACAAAGAATGGCATGTTAACATTATTCCAACTCCACGTGATACTATATTTGAAAGAGGTTGTGGTGAATTGACATTCCGTGGAGATACATACACATCAGAGAATGAGAAGGCTAGTTCATTTGGAGTTGTATTGAATGGAGCTACTAAGTGTGATACAATTCACAATTATATCTTGACTGTTTATCCTAAATATACTCTTGATACAACAATTGTATCTTGTGATTCTGTAATAGTGAATGGTAAGGTATATAAAAACTCTATATATTTCCGCGATTCAATGATTAGCAGAAATGATTGTGATAGTGTTATCAACTATAATATTGTAGTAAATCATGCTTATGACGAACACGATTATGTCTTCGGATGTAATGAAGTGAAATTTATGGATGAGGATTACAACGGAGGCAAGCCTGTCTATGTTCACCATGATTCAACTATTTATGTAGGCAAAATGTCTGACAAGGGTTGTCCATATTTGTTCATCCAACAAATTGAAGTTGGTCATCCATCTTATTCTGTTACTGAATATGTAGAGTGCTACAACTCAAAAACAGGATATGCGTCGTTCCGTGATTTGAAGTTGAAATCAGACACAGTTATTTATGATACTATAAAGTCTAAAGAAAACAAGTGTGGTGCTGTTATCGCAAACAAGGTAAGATTGACAATGCCAGTTTATGAGACAGTAAGCATTTTTGAGTGTTTGGATTCAACAATCGGATACGTTTCATTCCGTGATTTGAAGTTGACTTCTGATACAGTCATATATGATACTTTGACAAGTATTAATAATTGTGATTCTATTGTAGCAAACAAGATTAATTTCATCAATCCAGCTCAAGATTCTGTTGTTGTAGATTCAACATTTGGATGTAACCAGGTTAAATTTACAGATGCAAACTATAATTATGGTTTAACTGTAAACTTCAATAAGGATACTATAATTACATTTGTTAAATCAACAGGAGACGGATGCAGCTTCCAGTTGACTAAGAAGATCAAAGTTGGACATTCTGATTATGCTGAGAATGAGGTTTATGAAAGATATGATACTAAGTTGGGTTATGCTTCTTATCGTGAACTTCGATTGGCAGCCGATACAGTTATCTATGAAACAATCCCATCGGCAGAAAACGAATGTGGTACTGTAGTTAAGAATAAGGTTAAGTTGATGATGCCAGTGTATGACACAATCACAACATTTGAATGTGTAGATCCACTAATAGGATATGTTAATTTCCGTCATCTAAGATTGAAAGCAGATACAGTTATCTACGATACTGTTCCTACTTTGAATAATTACGATTCTATTGCAATCCACAGAGTTAATTTGATTTTCCCTGTTGATGGTTCTACTACTGTATATGTAGATACTGCTTATGGATGCAATGAGATGAATTTCATTGATACAGATTTCAATGGAGGTTTGCCACTTCATATAAATCATGACACAACAATCATAATTAACAAGAAGACTTCCGGTTCTGGATGTGATTTCCAATTGACACAACATATCTCTATTGGAAAACCAGATTCATCTGAGGCAGATGTCTTTGAGTGTTTTGATTCGGAAAACGGATTTGCTACATATCGTGATTTGAGATTGACTGCTGATACTGTTATTTATGAGTTGATTGCTTCCGATACTAATAGATGTGGAACAATCATGAAGAATAATGTTAATGTTATCATGCCAGTACACGATACTATTTATATTGATAGCTGTTTATATATCACATATGAAGGTGTTACTTACAGAGATTCTGCACATATCATAAGACCATCAAAATCATTAGAGACAGGTTGCGACAGCTTCACACATGTGATGTTGAATGTAAACAAGTGTTTCCCTTATCCTGTACTTGTAAACAAATACAATTGGATATTGGTTTGCAATGATGTGATCATGAATGAAGATCAGTTCAAGAAGAAATCAAATGTGAAATATAATTGGTATAAAAATGATCGTTTGGTGTCTTCAACAAATGAGTCTTATTATACAGAAGATAAGGAGTTGAAGGGATGCTATCAGCTTGGTGTAGTTGTTGATGGTGGTGACGAATATTATTCTGATATGATTTGCATTGATGAGAAGCATTCATATTCAGTTTCTCCACGTCCTAACCCAGTAGACAAATTGAAGCCAGTCACAATCGTTTGTGACTTCCCTGAAGATGATATGGATGAGACTGTTGTTGAAGTGTTCAGTATGACTGCAGACAAAGTATACATGACAACAACATCGTCAAAAGAGGTTGTCATTCCAGGTATGACAGTTTCGGGTTACTATTTGGTTCGTTTGACAACAGCATCAGGAAAGGTTTTGACAACCAAGTACATGGTAAAATAAGTGATGTTATTGGTTGACTTATGAAAAGAGGCTTATATTACATAAAGAGTGTTATAATAGTTGTGTCGACGTTATTGATGATAATGTCGTACACGACTGTGTATGCTCGCAATCCTCGACGTCAACCACCAAAAACTTCATTACTTGTTAATCCTAAAATGTATGTCGGAAAAAGATCTTGGATTTATACTTATCAATTCTTCCCTGATTTGGATGGCCGACTTGTTGACTCAACTACCATACATAAAGCTGTACCATACAACCATCATAGATTCTCATTCTATGGACAGGGCGGAGTATCAGGATTTAGAGTAAATTCAAGAAAAGTTGATTTTGAACAAAAAGGAGGATGGGGCCTAGGAGCATGCTATACTTATTTCTTTAATCCATATTTTGGATTGAAAACAGGATTTGATCTTGTTCATTCGCACAGTATTGCTAAGATTGGTGCTTTTGGAGACACTTATAAAATTGTTGATACAGAGTTAGATGAAACCGAGTATACGTTTACTGTAGGATCTTTGACAGAGGATATGAAACATATGCAGCTGCAATTTCCTGTGATGCTCGATTTCAAAGAGAAAAATTTTGACTGTGGTGTTGGATTAAAGGTCGGTTTACCTTTGAAAGTCAACTATGATCAAGAAGCATTAGACGTTATTCAAACTGCTTATTATCCTCAATATGATGTCCATGTTGATGATTCTTGGGTTTTGGGATGTGGAAACTTTGAAACGGTATCAGAAACAAGCTCATTTAAGCAGACTCCTGTGTTTGTGATGTTTACCGGTGATGCTCAATATTCATTTCCAATTGGTAATAAATATTCAATAGGAGTAGGAGGATATTTTGATTTTGCATTCCTCGGAATATCAGCCAAAAGAACTCATGACGCTCATTACAATGAGATTGAAACATATGATACTCAAACATTGGTGACTGTAACTAAAAGTGTGCCGGTCGAGATTGTATCAGAAAGTATTATGGCAAGTCGAAGAGGAAATAATAAGGTTGTCAGCAATGTTTTATTTATAAACTTTGGATTGAGAGTCTCTTTCAATATTAATTTCGGACCTGATAATTGGTGATTTATGGAGGAGAATCGTTATGAACGTCATTTCCTTTTGGATGGGTTCGGATGTGAAGGGCAAAAAAAACTTGCTGATGCAAAAGTCTTGATAGTCGGTTTAGGTGGACTTGGATCGCCGGTTGCTATGTATTTGGCTTCGGCTGGAATTGGAAAACTTGGATTGATTGATGCTGATGTTGTCGACGTTACAAATCTTCAACGACAAATTATCCATTCTGAGTCTTCAGTAGGAATAGAAAAGACAGAGTCAGCAAAAAAGAAAATTTCAGAATTAAATTCAAAAACTGAAGTTGAAACATATAATTTCTTTTTTGATTCTGATAATGCAGAGTCAATTGCCAAAGATTATGATTTTATAGTTGATTGTGCAGATAATAACAAAACTAAGTTCTTGATTAATGACGTTTGTGTTAAACTACAAAAGCCATATTGTCACGGATCTATTACTGAATTTTCTGGTCGTGTTTTTACTCATCTCCCGTCGACTGCATGCTATAGATGCTTGTTTGAAGAGGAGGAAGAATCATCTGAAAAGCGCGGAGTAATTGGATCTTCAGTAGGAATCATAGGATCTATACAAGCAACAGAAGTGATTAAATATTTTACTGGAATTGGAGAACTCTTAACTAATTCATTGCTAACGCTTGACGTCAGGACAATGTGTTTTATGAAATATAAAATGAAGATATCGGCCAAATGTCGATGCTATAATAAATAACATATAATGTACAAAAGTGCGAAATATATACTGATAATTGCACTATTTTTTGTAAATTGCGTCTTAAACTTGATATGATAATGAAACGTATATTTTTAAACATATTATTGTCTATTTCATCGCTTGCAGCCATAGCTCAAGAATATCAATATCCGATGAATAAAATGGCTAGAGTAAACGGCACTGATGTACTGTTTGCTTCAACTCCTGTTGCAAATCCTAATGAAATTCCTTTGACTTCACTAGGATTCTTCCAGAAGTCATTTATGCAGAAAGAAATCTGTTTGCCACCATATAAGTCTCATCCTACAAGTTTCATGACTGTAACTGATGTTGATAGATTGGATAGTGTATTAATTATCAACGGAGAAAAGGTAGAAAGAATTATATACCTAAGTGATACAATGAGTGTATTGCAAGGTCAGCAGATATATGATGCATCAGGAAAATTGGTTTCTGAGATTGAATTAAAATACACAAACGGAAAAGAGACAGAACGTATTATTACTTTTAATGAAATAGGTAAAGTAGTATATAAGATTGGTCAGTATGGTCCATTGTCTCAGGTTGCAGAAACTCGTTTCGGTAATGAGACATTGACTTGGTCATATAAAAATGGTTTGGTGAGTAGTGCTACACAAGTTGGTAGTAGAGGAAAAGAAACAGCTAACTTCACATGGACTCCACAAAAGAAATTGAGTTCAATCAAATGGAAGACTGGTAAAGGAACAGTTGAGTCACTATATGAATACTCAGACTATGAGGCTTCTGTTGTCAATCCGATTTTTTTGGTTAAAGATGAGAAATTGTCTGCTCAATTGTGGGATTGCTATTCTGTAGATAATAAAAAAGGTCAGACTCTAATACGTGTCAATAAACTACAGGAGAAAAAGATTTATGAGATAAATGCAGGAAACCGAGAGCTTATTTCATCATACCTTTTGACATTTAAGCCATTCCCTAATAAACAGGGAGGTTTTACAAATATGTTAAGCCATATCTCATATGAAAGTGTATTTGAAAACTTCCAGGAGTCTTATGATTATACAGTAGATCTTAAGATTGCTAAGGTTGTAAAAGAAGATAGAATTATTGAATATGAGTATAATGCAACTGGAAATATTAATAATGTTGTAATCACTTTAGCTTCTGGTGAAAAAACTGAAATTGACTTCTTCTATACAAACATTGAGGAGGAGCGTCAGAGATTAGCTGAACTAAAAGCACAGGCTGAAGCAGAAAGAATTGCAAAAGAGGAAGAGGAAAAAGCTAAAGCAGAAGCTGAAAGAATTGAAAGAGAAGCTGAGGAACAACGCTTAAAGGATGAAGCTGATGCAGCACAAACAGCTCAACCTGAAGTGAAATCAGAAACTCCTACTGATAATTCTACTGCACCTGCTGATTCAGAAAATAAATAGTAAAGGTAATTATATAGCATTAGTCCAATTTGAGGATTGTTAAGGACGGAACGCCCTAACTCTCCACAAACGCGAGCCCGAAGGGCGAGCGTCAATAAATTAAAGAGTTTGGACACATATATAAATGCTATAGTAAATTGGTTTAATTGTAGAGATGATATAGGTTGTTAATTATCTCTAAGTGAACACGTAAGACTATGTTTGAAGAGTGGAAAAAGAAATATATTGACTGGGAAATTGGTAAGTTGTGGAAGGACAAAAAACGCAATAAGCAGTTTTTGAACTGGCACGATGTAAAGAGTGTAGTTATTCTTTATGACAGAACTACATTGAAGCCAGAACAGTTGAAACAAATTTTCTCTATGCTTGACGGAAAACAAGTTATGGCATGGACAGTAGTAGAAAAAGATGAGTTTAAGAAAGAGACAATTAATATAGCAATGATGTCTCCAAATGAATGGAATCTTTTGATGAAGCCTAAAGATCATGTTGTATCAAGATTCAACAGTTTTGAGGCAGATATTTTAATTGATCTGACATTACAGGAAATTCTTCCTTTGAAATATCTTCATGCAGTTTCTAATGTGAAATGTCGTTGTGGATTAACTCGTTATGGAGATATAACAGATTTCTCTATAGATAGAGTCCCTAATATGAAAGAAATGGAACTTCTTAATCAGATTATCCACTATATGACGATAATCAATCAGAAGGGAAAGAAATTAGAAAGAGAGATGGTAGTCTAAATAAAGAAAAGACGGGATGTTTTCCCGTCTTTTTTATGTTTTATCATAATAATGATTACTCGGCGATAATGTCGTCAATTTTTGCACCTACAGTAGTGACTAAATCATTTGGCGCACATTTGATTTGCAATCCTCGTACTCCTGCCGAAACATAAACGTATTCATGATCTGTAACGGTCTTGTGAAAGAATGTAGGGAATGGCTTCTTCATACCGAGTGGACTACAGCCTCCACGGATATAACCTGTAGTGGCAAGCAAATCTTTCATCGGGATCAAATCACAGTTTTTATTTCCCGAAACTTTTGCCGCTTTCTTCAAATCCACTGTCTTGTCTCCAGGGATGACGCAGACAAAATGTCCTGTTTTATCTCCCTTAAGAACTAATGTTTTGAAGACGCAATTGATATCTTCACCAAGTTGAGCAACTACATGTTCTGCACTCAAATCATTCTCATCCACTTCATATGGGATAAGTTCATATTTTATCTTGTTGCGGTCTAAAATACGTGCCGCATTTGTTTTATTAATTTTCATTTTCTATTCTTGTTCCGTCTGGGTTGAATGTAGTAGAGTATACGTTTTCATCGGGTAGAAGTTGTTCTCCGACAATTCTTAGATAAACCTGTGTTGTGGCGCGTACATCTTTCTCACAGTAGAATGCGATTCTGTCTAGATTCTTCTCTTTGTAATAGACTTCTGCCACTTGGCTTCCATCAATATCATCCTTTGGAGTTGTGATTCCAAATAATGCACAAAGCAGTTTAAGTTGAACTGAATGTCTTGTGTCTCCACATCTCCATAATTCCATAGTGTCAATCCACTTCAGCTCCCATGGTTTCTTTCCAACAGTCTGCAATTCCAAAGGTAATGGAATGTTGTGGATTATCATTCTTCTAGCTATGAATGGTAAATCAAATGATTTTGAATTATGTCCGCAAAGAGCCAAATCGCCATGCACAAATGTTGACATCTGGTTAACAGTGTCTGCGAACCCAGTCAAAAGTTCCTTTTCATCGTCTGAATAGAACGATTTAATACGAAGATGACGTTGTCCGTCCTTCATGTGTAGTAGACCGACGGAAATACATACGATTTTTCCAAATTCGGCATATAGTCCACCACGTTGGTTGATTTCTTCTTCTGTTAGATCTTCCTCTGTTTTAGTCACTTTGTCAATAAATAGGTGACGAAGATCTTCTGGAATTTCTTCTAACTTTGATGCCATCGGCACCGTCTCAATATCTAGGAAAAGAATGTTTTCGCTTTTCATTTTTTGTACTTTTTATTTATCCGCAAAGTGAATACAAATCACCTCTTGGATTGATTAACATTACTGGTATATTGCTTTTCTTCAATACTTTCTGTTCTTTAGGTCCGAATACAATATCATCCAAACCATAATCGCGTGATGCACTGCAGATTAGCAAATCAGCTCCCAATTCAGCTGATTTTTCCACAGCCTCAAACTCAATTTTGAAGCTATCCTTTGTAGCCTCGACGCGAGTGTGTTCAACTCCTGCATGGTCAAGTAGGGTAGCGATAGCCTCAGTTGTCTCTTTAGCTTTTGAACCGTAGTCTTTTGCTGTCATCAACATGATTTTGGATTTGAAGAAGCGTCCAAAACTTGATGAGAATGGACCTTTTTCACGCTCTTCAATCAAATAGTTGACTGGAACAAGAATCTTGTCAAATGCAATCTTCTGACCTGGTTTACAGAAGAAATATGGAGTACGTAACTCTCTGCAGATTTTCAACATCTTGCGGATGCTTGAACTTGGAGTGATCTCAAACACAAGCATAGATGCCTCTGCAGCCTCAATTGTGGATGTGAATTCTGCTTCACTCTCGATGACTGTAGTGTCGACGTTGATGGATCTCTCTGCCAACTTTACCTTATACGCATCCAAACGATTCTGGCAAGCATCCACGTCGGATTCACCATTGGCAATAGAGAGTAGACATATCTCTTTCGAGTATGTCTCCGACAATTTCTTTGCCATCTCAATTGCTGTATCTGGTTGGTAATCACCGTAGACTATCACAAAAACTTGTTGCTTCAAATCCGACATTTTATTTCTTTTTATTCAACTTCATAATTCATTACGAAACCGGTTAAGAAACGCTTCGCTACGAAAATAGTACCAACGTTTTCGTTATCGTTTTTCGTTATCGTTTTCGTTATCGTTTTCGTTATCGTTTTCGTTATCGTTTTCGTTATCGTTTTCGTTATCGTTTTCGTTATCTAAACAACTGCATGACAAAGACATCTTTGTATTCTCTGCCAATGCGTCGCCAACTTTTCAATGTGGCTGTGATCTCAAAATCAGCCGATTTCATCACCGAAATGGATGGCTCATTTCCCGTCTCCACATATGCGTAAAGCATCTGGAAATCAAGATGGTTGAAGCAATAATCGCAAAGTAGACGCAATGCTTCGCGTCCGTATCCATTGCGTCGGCATTCTTCTTTGATCACAATTCCGATTGCGGCTTTATGCGAGAAAATATCCACGTCGTAGATATCAATTGATCCTACAATTATTTTATCGTGGTTCTCAATGATAAAGCGCTGCTGACCGTTAGCCCAGATGCCGAGTGATTCACTCTGGATATAATCCTCCATCGTTGTGCGGGAATAGGGTGCGAGAGTGTCGGATACAGACCAATTCTGGCTGTCGTTTTCAATTTCGCAAAGAAAATCAACGTCGGCAACCTCTACATTTCGTAATTTTATATTTTCCCCGATGAGATATCTGGTAGGCATTGTTTTTGATGCAATTTTCTACAAATATAGGTGTTTTTTGGCCAAATATGCGTATTTTTGGAGGTAAAAAATAAGACAATGGAAAATTACAAAGAGATAGACGCTAAGGAGATTAGCGGTAATTTGATCAAAAAGATTGGCGACGAGTGGTTTTTAATCACATCAGGAGACAAATCCAAATTCAACACAATGACTGCCAGCTGGGGTGGAATGGGCGTTTTCTGTGGTAAAAACGTGGCTATTTTTGCAATCCGTCCAAGCCGCTACACATTTGAGTTTGCCGAGAAGAATCCTACACTTACTCTTTCTTTCTTCAGCGAGGATTACCGTAAGGCATTGCAGATCTGCGGATCTAAATCAGGTCGTGATTGCGACAAGGTGAAAGAGGCTGGTTTGACTGCAATCTCTACTGAGGCTGGCAATATGACTTTCAAAGAGGCTTCGTTGGTGATGGAATGTACAAAGATGTACGCTCAGAAGTTGGAAGAGGCTTGTTTCATTGACAAGGAGATGGTAGAGAAATGGTTTAAGGCAGGAGACTATCACAAATTGTATATTTGCCAGATAGATAAGGTTTGGGTGAAGTAAGGGAACGCCCTTGTGCCTATCCAACAAACGTATGCCTTTGTCTACAAGTAGAGACGTGGCGTGTCGTCTCTCAAATTATTAAATAAAGGATTTAAATTTAATGATATGAGCATTTGGAGAGTGATCTTATGTATTTTATTTCCACCATTGGCAGTTTACGACCAAGGATGTGGAAATATTCTTATCACATTGATATTGACATCCTTAGGATGGATTCCAGGATGTATCGCAGCACTTGTGATTTTGAACAAAAGATAAATGTATAAGTCTATAATTACAAAAGATAAGCCCAAGGATTTTTCCTCGGGCTTTTATAATTCTTGAAAGACTTAAAATACAAAATTCATAAACATTTCGTATTGTTGTATCTTGGACGCGAACATTATTATGAATTACGCATTATTACAAAGTACCTCAAACTCCATATTCTCGCCATCAATCACTGCTGATGTACGTTCAAAATCAAGCATAGATAGACGAACATCCAATGCTATTGTGCTGTCGTTGAGGATTCTCTTACGCTGCATCAAATCTGTTTCTTTCAATGCTTTATCCAACACGTCCAATGCATCTGCTATGTCTTTGGAATCAACCGATGATAAATCATGCATCTCATCCGACGGATAATCATCTGTAATCTTGCAAAGACGCTCCATTTGATCATCATCAAGAGTCTTGACTAATTCCGCTTTCTCTGCTAGCTTCTTGACTAAATCTTTGTAGTTTGGATTCTCTGTGTTTCGGGAAATACATGAAAGAATTCCTGTTGTCTTGTTGATCCAGCTGTCACTCTGTTTTGCGAAGTGGAAGAAATCACCTGGAACTTTGCTTCCAAATGTGTCCTCTGCCACAAGTAAAGCAGCGATTGTGATGTGATGCTTGTATCCACAGATTGTTTCCAAACGAATCTGGGCAGCACGTTTTGCTGGCCATGACACTGTGCCAATGTATTCGATATATTTCTTGTAGACTTCCTCACTATCCATATCTTCGTATGTAAGTGTGTCTACTATAGGTTGCATGATGGTGTCAAGCAACTCTACGTTTGTCTCTTTTGTTGCTATGGCTTCGTCAAGTTTAGCTTTTGCATTAGCTACAGACTCTTCGACTTCAGCGTAAAATTTATCTATTAGATTGTCAATATTCTCTGACATTTGTTTCTTGTTATATAAAAATTATCCCTTTTACAACTCTAAGCTCTAAGCTCTCAGCTTTAAGCTCTACTTTTTCTTTATACGCTCACCCTACGGGCTCGCGTTGGAGGAGGGGCAAGGACGTTCCGTCCTTTGCAATCCTCATTTTTGACAACTGCTATATAATCTCAAAAATTATCCCTTTTACAACTCTAAGCTCTAAACTCTAAGCTTTAAGCTCTAATCTCTCAGCTTTAAAAATAGCTTTTATTCTCTGCACCAAAGTTGGGTGAGAGTAGTGATAGCTTACGAATAGAGGATCTGGAGTAAGATTTGAAAGTGAGTCAGCTGACAATTTCTTTAGGGCTATCACAAGTTCTTCTCCCTTGCCATGTTTTTTCGCAAATGCGTCTGCCTCGTACTCATACTTGCGTGTCAAGATGTTTACAAGCCATCCTACAACTGTTGAGATTGGAGACATCAATAGCATGAATGCGTATAGACTCAAGTGGAACGACGGAATGTCGCTACCAAACACTGCTGCCAATTCTGCGTTTCCAGTCTCTGGTTCTCCCAAAAACAATGATGATAAGAACAACATGAATACCATGTTGAAAATGCCAAGAATCAATTGCTTAGTTGTATGTTTACACTTTTGATGTCCAATCTCGTGTGCTAAAACAGCGACGATTTCATCATCTGTCATTGTATTCATTAGTGTATCATACAAACAGATTCTTTTTCTTGATCCCAAACCTGAGAAGAATGCATTAGCTTTAGAACTACGTTTGCTTCCGTCTATGATGTAGATGTCGGAAATCTCAAATCCAGTTTTCTTGCTGAATTCTTCAATCGCGGTGCGAAGTGAGCCTTCTTCAAGAGGAACCATCTTATTGAATAGAGGAAGGATGATTGATGTGTAGAACATCATGAAGAATATCATGATTCCTGCCAAGATTGCTGATCCGATAATCCAATAATTGACTCCAAGCCACTGATATACATAGGCTAATGCTGCTACCACTACCGTCATCAAAACCATAGAAATCAACATGTTCTTGATAGTGTCGCCTATGAATGTACCGACTGTCATTTTGTTGAATCCGAATTTCTCCTCAATCACGAAATTTTTATATGCCGACATCGGAATTGAGATAACATCAGAAATCAAGTTTGTCAATACGACAAAAATAGCCGCAGTCAATGGTTCTGTAAACCCAAAGCTTCTAGCAAAATCGTCGATATACTTGAATGCAAAAGTGAAAAGCAAAATCAAAGTCACTGCAAGCGATACTACATCAGTGAAATTGCCAAACTTATTGTTTGTGGCGAAATATTCCTGCTGCTTGCGGTAAGCTTCCTCACTGTAAAGCCCTTCCACCTCTTTGGGAAGCGTTTGAGTCGACGCGATACGGTTGCGGTGGTCGAGGTATTTCTCCCACGCTGTCTCCACAACGATGAATGCGACGATGATAAAAAATAAAGTTGTGTATGTCATGATATTAAGCCATTGCTGGTTTTATTCTACGTAAAGCACCAAGCCCTTCAAATATTCACCTTCTGGGTGATAGATGTTTACTGGGTGGTCTGATGGCTGAGTAAGCTGGTGAAGGATTCTCACGTTACGTCCTGTCATAGCTGCTGCTGAGAACACAGCAAGACGGAACTGCTCCTTGTTTACAGCCTGTGAACAAGAGAATGTGAATAGGATTCCTCCTTTTCTGATTTTCTCGAAAGCCTTGGCATTCAATTTTTTATATCCAGCCAACGCACGTTTCAACACGTCTCTGTGCTTTGCGAATGCTGGTGGGTCAAGGATGATTAGATCATACTCACCATCTTTCATGTCATCAAGGAATTTGAATGCGTCTGTAGCCTCTGCTCTGTGACGTGTGTCGCCAGGGAAGTTTAATTCCACATTCTCCTTTGTAAGTTCAATTGCCTTTGCAGATGAGTCGACGGAAGTGACGCTCTTCGCACCACCACGCATTGCATAGAATGAGAATCCACCTGTGTAGCAGAACATGTTAAGTACGTCTTTCCCTTTTGAATAACGCTCAAGTAGAGCACGGTTGTCACGCTGGTCAACGAAGAATCCTGTCTTCTGTCCTTTTAGCCAGTCAGCCTTGAATTTCAAACCGTTCTCTATGGCAATGAAGTCAGCCTCGTTGGCACTACCGATTAGATAACCGTCCTCCTTATCTGCATCAGCCTTGTAAGGCAAAGTTGTCTCTGATTTATAGTAGACATTTTCAATCTGTCCGTCCATAACTTTGATAAGCTCCTTAGCAAGCAAATCCTTGATGTTGTGAATGCCTACAGAGTGAGCCTGCATAACGGCAGTCTTGCCATAGATGTCGATGACGCATCCAGGAATTCCGTCGCCCTCGCCATGGATTAGACGGTATGTGTTGTTATCAGCGCGTCCAGCTATACCGATTGACTTACGCATCTGATAAGCTTCTTTCAGTTTTGTATTCCAGAATTTAGCTGTTGGCTCTTCCTCATTGAAAGAGAAAATTCTGACAGCGATGCTACCAATCTGGTAGTGACCCATTGCACAGAAATCACCTTTGGAAGTGAAAACTTTTACAACGTCGCCCTCTTTAGGATTGCCTTCAATCTTTGCGATTGCACCTGAAAATACCCACGGATGGAATCTAAAAACGGCTTCTTCCTTTCCGTTTTTTAATATTACTCTACAATTTGACATAATAATTCAAAAATAATATGCAAATGTAGCGATTTATATAGAGAGTTGAAAATTAAAAATTAAAATTTAAGATTTGAGAACAATAAGGTTGGATAAAATATCTAAAAAAGATGAGTAAATATTGGATTAGGCGGTTGTATAGAATGAGGATTGCAAAG
>JAZUGF010000052.1:0-11279 GCA_045641065.1 Paludibacteraceae bacterium
CTCCACTATGCTTCAAACTGCAATGCAAATGTATTGTTCTTCTGTCGATTTATGCAAATTCTATCCGACATTTTTACCACGCAATTTGACCTATAGAAGCATAGCTTATAAAAATACCACGCAATTTGACCTATACGCCTATATTTACAAATATAATAATAATATTCATAACATCTTCAAACAATAAAAACAAAAAAGAGACGTGGATCCCCACGTCTCTTCAATTATGCATTTCGAATTTACTTTGTTGCCTTCAAAACAACCTCTGCGTTCTCGTCGCTGAATGTAAGCTCACCATTCAAAAGAAGGAAAGAACGAGTGTTGTTTAGTGCGTCGATAAGAGCCATTTCAAGATTGTCTCTATCTGGACACATCATCTTTGTTGCTCCAGTGTTGTCGAAAGCCAACGAGTTAGCTGCACGACCGTTTCTGTTGATCTGACCGAAGATAGAGTTGCAACCTACTGTAGCATTCATTCTGTTCTCATTTACGTCGATTAGAACGTATGCTGATGTGTCACCTTCAGCCACTGCCAAATCTTTCACTGATTTGATCATCCACTTGCCGTCAAGTGCCTCGAATGGTACTGGACGAGCGTCAACACCAGGAGTCTCATCAGAGACAGTTACAGCTGAATCTGCTGCTACGACCTCATTGTTCTCGTTGTTCTGAGGTGCATTGCCACATGATGCCATTGCTCCCATAAGCATAAGGAAAAAAAGATTTTTTTTCATTTTATAAATAGTTTGAAACAACTTTTCTAAGCTATAAACTAATTTCTCTAAGCTTTCAAAATATACTCCCTTACGGCCTCCATCTGCCATTTAGGAGTCGACGTCGCACCGCATATTCCGATTTTCTCTTTGCCTTTGATGTCCGACAAATCTATATCCTCAACACCTGAAATGAGTAGGGTAGTGGGGTTTGTCTTCTTACATTGTTCGTAGAGAACTTTGCCATTTGAACTCTTCTTTCCGCATACAAAGTAGATCAAATCGTATTTCGATACAAAGTTAATGATCTTTGGAATACGATTGGCTACCTGTCTGCAGATAGTGTCGAAATATTCAAAGTTGATATTTTGCTTTTTCTTTTGAATCTCCGCTATTATCTCATTGAATCCGTCGATGCTCTTTGTAGTTTGAGAGAATAGACAGATGTCTTTTGAGAAGTCTATCTTGCTGATATCGTTCAAATTCTCCACTACGATGGCAGTGCCATTGGTTTGGCCAACAAGTCCATTCACTTCTGCATGTCCTACTTTTCCGTAGATCACAATCTGAGTGTTCTGCTTGTCGTGAGTCTCGTATGCTTTCTTGATCTTACGTTGCAATGCTAGCACTACGGGACAAGTAGCGTCAATGATAGAGATATTATTCTTTTTTGCCAAATCGTATGTCGACGGTGGTTCTCCATGCGCTCTTAGCAGCACACGGGTATCTTTCAACTCCTCCAACTCCTCAATGCCTATTGTCACCAGACCTCTTTCTGTAAGTCTCTCAACCTCACGGGAGTTGTGGACGATGTCGCCTAGACAGTAGAGTGAGTTGTTTTGTTCCAACTCATCTTCGGCCTTCTTGATTGCCGACACTACTCCTGGGCAAAAACCGGAATTCTCGTCGATATCAATTATCATCGCTTTTCGTTTTGGTTATCGTTTTCGTTATCGTTTTCGTTATCGTTTTCGTTATCGTTTTCGTTATCGTTTTCGTTATCGTTTTCGTTATCGTTTTCGTTATCGTTTTCGTTATCGTTTTCGTTTATTTTGTCTTCTCGTTAAAAATCTGCATCAACCACTTGTTCTGTTGCTCAATTGTAAGCAGACCATTGTCAAGCTCGATTGCGTCGTCAGCCTTTCTCAATGGCGACTCTGCACGGTTCATGTCGATATAGTCGCGATCCTGAACGTTCTTCAAGATTTCATCGAATGAAACCTTATCTCCTTTGGCTGTCAACTCATCGTATCTTCTCTGAGCTCTTACCTCTGCTGAGGCTACAACGTAAAGTTTCAACTCAGCATTAGGGAAGACGGTAGTGCCGATATCACGACCATCCATTACGATGCCTCCTCCTTCTCCGTAGCTTCTCTGCAAATCTACCATTGCGTGGCGAACGAATGGCACTGCTGCCACTGGGCTAACGTTGGAAGAAACCTCCATTCCACGGATTTCAGATTCAACGCACTCTCTGTTTAGATAAGTGTCGCTCTTGCCTGTTGATTCATTGACACGGAATTCTATCTTGACTTCGTTCATACGCTGCTGAAGTTTCTCTGTATCCACTACGCCATCTTTGATAAGATTGTTGCGTAGACAGAAAAGTGTCACTGCACGATACATCGCTCCAGAGTCGATATATTTGTAGCCGACTTCTTTGGCAAGCCATTTTGCCATTGTGCTCTTTCCGCATGACGAGAATCCGTCAATTGCTACTACTATATTTTTCATATTGTATATTCGTTATTAATGTGTTAAGACGTTAATCGATAGTCTCTACATATTGTGGTCTGTTGATTCTATATCCGATAGTTGCTCCGAATACGTTTGCTGCCTTTCCATATATTGAGTATGCAGCTCCGACGTATACGTTCTTGATGTTAAGATTAAGTCCGAAACTGAATCCTGCTCCAGAACGGGCGTCTGCCAACTGATATTCACGGCCTCGTCTGACGTTGTATCCAACTACTAATGAAAACTCGTCTCTAGGAACAAATTCACCTGAGAATACAAAGTGACGCATGAACATATCTCCCCACTTGACCTCTTGAATGCCATCCAAGTCATTACTATCAAGAGTCGCTTTGTCTACTTCATTATATTTTGTGTACGACAAATCCCAACGATTGATGTCAGTGTAAGTTATTGAGAATCTGAATGGTGCGTGCTCCAAACCTTTCGTGAATCCTAACTGCATATTCCAAGGAAGTCTGTCTCTTGAATCTGGAGTATCGGTGTAAGTTGCAAGTTGAGCACCAACGTTTCTAACTGCAAATCCTAGTGAAAGATCTTTTTCCTTGTTTTGATAATTAGCTCCCACGTCGAATCCAAATCCGAAACTTCTTTCTTCTGCGATAGATGAATAGATTATTTTGAAGCCCAATCCGACACGGAATCCATCAGCCAAAAGACGGCTGTAGAGACCTTCTGCCATGAAATCAGTGGCTGAGAATTCACCAACCTCATTTCCGTAGATGTCAGTTTCAGTCATGCTTCCGTATGGAGCAAAAACCACAGCAGCACCCCACGAGTTTTTGTCGTCAATGGCTCTTGAATATGCTCCCGTCGCCCAACTTGAACCAGCAAGATAGTTCTGGTAGCTTAATGATGCTGTATTGTGTGCATCTTCAGTCATCAAGGCAGGATTGCGAAGTGCAACGTCCAACTCCCTGCCGTGAGAAGATACATTCTCGACTCCTATGCTTCCGACATATGCAGAAGTGGATGCGGAAAGAAATTCCCATCCGTAGATGTTTCTTTCTGCAAGTGCGGGTAATGCAAATCCCGCTGAAAGCATAAGTGCAATAACTTTATTCATACGCGTTGGTATTATTTTTTCTTCTTTTTTGATGATGTTGTAGCACCAGCCTTCGAACCTTTTAGAATCTCGTTTGCCGTGATAAGATTGACTTGCTCAGGATCAAGAATTATTTCGCCTCCTGACATGTCTCTCAAATCCTTGAAGATTTTTACGTCGTCAGTCTCTTTGTTGTGAGCGAAATAGCTCTTTTTCATTTGGTTGGCAATAAGAATTGCCAATTCCATCTTTTCTTCCTGATCTTCAATAGTACGGCAATATCCGATCAAGTTCTGAATAGAAGCACCGTAGTGCTTGTACATCATATGGTTGTCTGGGTATGGCATTGGTTCTGGCTTCACAAACAACTCTTCTTTTTTGATTACCTCGTAAGGATAGTCAATGTCAAGTTTGAAGTCAGACATGATTGCCAAGTGGTCCCAAAGGATATGCTTGAAATCGTTGACATCGCGTAGATGCGGAAACAGGTTACCCATTGTCTGGATAATGCTGTTGGCACAAATTGTGCGCTCCTCTCTGTCTTCAATTGTAAGACAGTGGTTCACCATGTTCTGGATGTTTCTTCCGTATTCTGGCAGTGCAAGTTTGGGCATCTGCGTATTGTATGGCATTCCCTCCATTTTATCTATTATTTCATTAATCTCTGTAGAACTGTTTCAACTAGTTTCTCCATGGTGCCGTGATACTCAGTGTTCATGTCACCTGATGTACGTCCTGCAATGATGCAGCACACTGTCATGGCTTTATGTCCGAGTAGACGTGATAGACCAGCCACTGCCGAACTTTCCATCTCATAGTTAGTGACCTTCTCACCATTGTAGTCGAAAGTTCGTATTTTGGCATTCAACTCAGGATCCTGTGGCTGTAAACGTACCCAGCGTCCTTGTGGAGCATAGAATCCTGGTGCTGAGATAGTCACACCCTTGATCATGTCGTGACCGATCTGCTCAACAAGATCCGCGTCGGCACTGATAACATATGGACGAGCATAACGTGCTGAATAACCAACATGTTTGCAGAACTTGTCCTCGAAATCCAAGTCGCAGACGTTTTCTCCGCTGTAGTAGTTGAGAACTCCGTCGAAACCGATGCTTCTCTTCGACACAACATATGAGCCGATAGGGCAGAAGTCCTGCATTCCGCCGCTTGTTCCGACGCGTACGATAGTCAAACTTTTTAGTTTGTCGCAAACCTCACGTGTCTGGAAATCAACGTTTACAAGTGCATCAAGCTCTGTTAGAACGATATCTATATTGTCTGTTCCGATACCATGGCTCACACAAGAAACTCTCTGACCATTATATTTACCTGTGATTGTGTGGAACTCACGGCTCTGCACATCACACTCAATACTTCCTTTATCAAAAAACGATGCCACCATATTTACACGAGCCGGATCACCTACAAGAATCACCTTGTCTGCCAACTGACCCTTCTTCAAATGCAAGTGGAATACAGAACCGTCTTCATTCAACGGTAGTTCCGATGGCGCTATATATCTTCCCATATCTTCTCAATTTTAAGTTAAACTTACCTCGCCATTCTAGGAGGAAACGCGATAATCCACGTCTCTACATAGACTGCGTTTGCATTAATAAACTGCAATAATCGTAAATTATTGCGTAATCTAATACATAATTAGCAAAAATAAGAAAAATATGTGGAATAATGGATTTTGTATGTAAAAAAAAGCGACGCTGCATTAGCAACGTCGCTTTATATTAGATTTGTAAATTTCCTTATTTAATTGGAACGATTCGGAAGTTATCCAAGCAGAAGTAGTTTTCTGTTTGTTTTCCTCCATTGTCTCCGACTACAACGAAAGTCAAGTTTGTTGCAGTTTTTAGGATGATTGGACCAGCTTCTATAGCGTCACTCTCGTAACTGCGGTTGAATAGAGTAAGAGGAACAATCATAGTCTGCCATCCGTTCTCTGTGTAGAATTCACCAGTTTCTGAGCTACATGGCTCCCAAGCGTAGATAGGAGACTGCTCACGACCGTGCTTGTTAGGTGCATCGTATGGGCCGAAGAAGATCTCCACACGAGGAGAACACTTGAAAGAACACTCTTTTGGAACGTAAACCTCAAACTTCAAGCACAAATCCTCAAGTGGCATATCCTCGTATTTTCCTGCGATAGAGTGGTAGCCTCTGCCTCCGAACTCCTCTTTAGCACAATACTGAAGGAAAGTCTCTCTCTTCATTGTCCAAGCCTCTTTATAGATGCCGTATAGCAAGATGTAGTGACCGCTGATCTCTTCTGGTGGAGTTACAGGAAGAGTCAAGATGCTGTCTGCATCACCTTTGACGATTCTTGTTGGTTCACCTTCCTCATCAAATGCGTCGAATCCACCCCATGTTGAAGTGTACTCGTCAAAATCCATGATTATACCACGTCTGTCTCTGAATTCAAAGCTTGAATATACTTTTTTACCATGCTTTGGCACGTAACAAAGTTTTCCTGGTTTAGCATCTTCAGGAACAATGAATGTTAGAATTGAGTCGGAAGTTTTTGATGCAACAATCTCTCCTTTGATGTTGTTCTCAAAGAGAATCTCATCATCTTTTGAGAAGCCGCTACCATAGATGACTGCTTCTTCTCCGGCATTGACATATTCACATCTCATGCTGCTCATAGTGATGTCCTTCTTCTCCTGACATCCCATTGTGGCAAACAGCATTGTGCCGGCAATTATAGTGTTGATAAAATTAAATTTCATTATGTTTTGTGTTTAATTCCTTTATCCTTTTTCTTAGTCGCACTTGTGCTCGTGGAATGCTTTGCGGAATTCGTCATTCTTCAATTCTTCCTTATACTTGACAAGAACATCCTTTTTACATTTGGCTCTATCCAACAAATCTCCTTCGTTGCATCCACAATATTCTCTTCCTGCCCAGTCTCCCTTCATTGACATTGAGCATCCTGATAACATTGCTGCCAACCCTAATATACTAATAATTCGTGTTTTCATAATATTTTATCCTTTAAACTACATTGGATAAATCGCAACAATTTACATTCTCGTCTTCGCAAAAGTTGTCCAACCAGAAATTGCCACCTTCCAACACCCCAAATGTATATTTATTTATCCAATTTCCCAAAATAATTACACGACTTTTTGCATTTATCATCAAATCTAATTCAATATGACGATGTCCGAAGATGTAAAAGTCGTATTTTGAGCCATTTGACTTTTCATTGTTTTTTGCAAAAATCACAAGATGCTCCTTGTCTTCTCCTAGATAAACATCTTCTGCTTCGCTCTCTGCCTCGTCAACTTTTTCCCATCTGCTGTAACGGTTGCGTCGGCTCCACCAGTTTCCAAATGGCATTGTGACATCAGGGTGGATCCATTTGAATAGCCATTGACATGGTCCGTTTCTGAAGAAATTGCGTAGGAATCTGAATGTGCGGCTTGGATCTCCTAATCCGTCACCATGGGCCATATAGAATGTTTTTCCCTGAAGCGTTACTTTCTCATCATTTCTGACAACGCGTACTCCAAGCTCTTTCTCTAAATATCCAAATGTCCAGATATCATGGTTGCCGGTGAAATAGATGACCTCAATCCCATCGTCTACGAATTCTTGAATCTTTGCCAATACTCTTGTGAATCCTTTGGGAATCACTGAGTTATATTCAAACCAATAGTCAAAGATGTCTCCAAGCATATACAGCGTTTTACAGCTGCTTTTGATGCTGTTCATCCAACGTACGAATTTCTTCTCACGCTCTATTGACGACGCTTTGGCATCAAGACCGAAATGACAATCGGAGATGAAGTAGACTCGGTTTCTCTCGTTTTCCATTAAATTTTGGAGTTTTTATAGGAATCCTAATTCAAGTTTTGCCTCTTCTGTCATCATGTCCTGATTCCACTCTGGCTCAAATACAATTTCGACGTTGCAGTTGTCAACTCCGTCGATGGATTCAACTTTCTGCTTGATATCCTCCACCATAAAATCACCTGCCGGACAAGACGGTGCTGTAAGCGTCATTGTGATGTTGACATTGCTGCCATCCACGTCGATGCCATACACCAATCCAAGAGCATATATGTCAATTGGAATCTCAGGGTCGTAAACGGTCTTGAGCATCTCCACTACTTTCTCTTCAATCTGCAAAAATTCGTTTTCTGCCATATTTAATTAATTATGTTTTGCAAAAATACAAAAATTAAATCATTTAGCATTCTGCATTCAGCATTTAGCATTTAAAATACCGGGCTGAACAATCTCGCGATCGATTCTTTGATCCTCATGGAGAATGGTCTGCTTTTCCATCTTCCCATATCAAACGCTTCGCTATCTGCTATATCTCGTTCATAGATGTCACGGAATAGGGATGCAGTGTCGTCGCCATACAGAATGGCATTAGTCTCAAAATTATGCTCGAGACTTCTGAAATCCATGTTGGCACTTCCTATGCTCACTATTTTATCATCCGACACGATTAATTTGCTATGGATGAATCCGGCTTTGTAAAAATAGAATTGGATGCCTGCCGCTGCTAGCCCCTTAACGTATGAATATGTGCTCATCAGGATAAACCTCTCGTCGCTCACCAACGGGATAATAATCTTGATCTCAACTCCACTTTTTACCGCTGTCACTAATGCGGATCTTACGGCATCATTAGGCATAAAATAGGGGGTTTCAATATAGACGTATTTCTTGCTCTGCATGATGATGCGTAGGTATGTCTGCATGATGGCTCTATATTCCATGTCAGGACCACTGAACACGGTCTGCATCTTGCATGGAGTGAGGCATTCAACGTTGGTCACAGACTTTGTATTGATGGATGATAACTGTCTGCTAACGAAGTGGTAATCTTTCCTGAACACTTTAGCCAACCCTTGTACTCCGTCGCCAACTACTCTTATATGAGTGTCTCTCCATTTGCCAAATGATGGCTTGCCTTCAATGTATCTGTCTGCTACGTTCATTCCGCCTATGTAGCCAATCTCATTGTCAACGATGAGAAGCTTTCGGTGGTTGCGATAGTTGATTTTTTTGCCGAAATAGGGTAGGGAGACGACTGGTAAAAATTCGTGGTATTCAATTCCCGCGTCTGCAAGATATTCTTTCGTTTTTTTCTTTACACACCAACATCCCATCGCGTCGGCAACAATCTTGACTTTGACTCCTTCTTTTGCTTTTTTCACCAAAGCGTCGAAGAATCGTTTGCTTATTTTGTCGTCCTCAATGATATAATACTCTGCAAAGATTGACTCTTTTGCAGACTCAATATCAGAGAAAATTGACTCATAAAGCGATGTTCCGTCTGTGAATGCGTTTATATATGTGTTGTCGTATATTTTCTGATCACAAAGATTATAGATGAGTTGGGATAAATTTTCATATCCCTCGACGGGAATGCCTGCGTCTGATTTCTCATCTAAACCTTTCAACGCCTCATCGTAGGCTTTGTTGGCTTTCTCTACCATTTTGCCTTTCCTAAAATCAAGTCCGAACAATGCATAAAGGATTAACCCGACGACAGGAATCGATATGATGGTTATGATCCATGCAATCGATTTGATCGGGTTCCTATTTTCCAACATCAGCAGAACGATTGCCATTACTACTGAGTAGACATATAGAGCGTAGAAAATCCAGTATGTTATTTCTGCAAACACCTTAGAAAATGCTAAATTATAAATGCGAAATGCTAAATTGCAGTAACTGCTATTTAAATACCATAAAAAAGCGAGCCGCTGGATAGTGGCTCGCTTTCATATAAAAGAAATTTGTTTATTCTTATTTCTTAGAGTAGTGACGCTGAGGAACACCGTAATCCTTCTTCAAGTAAAGTGCACCAGCACCATCGTTAGGAACGATACGGATGTTATCCATAGCAACCTTGTATTTCTCTCTTCTCAAGCAGCTACCGTACTCATTAACGTTGATTGTGAAACCACCCCAACGCTCAACCTCTGTTGGATCAGCGTGAAGCTGTGCGTAGTTGTAGTGGTGCTTGTAATCTGTCCATGCACCGTTAGTATACTGACCATTGTGAGATGCGTCTGCACAAATACTCATATTCTTGCTCTTCCACAACAACTCAGAGAATGGGATAGTAACTGTCATCCAACCGTCTGTTGAGAATGGCTTAGCGTTCTCAATCTCCCATGAGTCAGTCTCCTTGATCCATACATATTCAGAAGGACACCAGTATGCTGCACAGTTACGGATGTTTCCGATTGGATCCTCGTCGTTACCGCTGCAGAAACCAAACTCGAATACCTCACCGATGATAGGGTGCTCTTTTGGTACGTTAACCTCAAACTTGATAGCGAACTCACGGATGCTGATCTTCTTGTCTACAATATCCTGAGTGAATGATCCGAATACTGTTGGATCAGCAGCCTTAGCGTTCTCACGTGCACTCTGGTAAACGATTGCCTGCCAACTCTTGATATCATCGAATACTCCGTAATCACCAGTGTTGTCAGTGAAGATATTTGAATACTTCTCAGCACCACCTGGAATATAAAGCTGCTCTTTCTTATTATCGAAGTCAACGATGATATTACGTGAGTCACGGAAAAGAACGTCAGTCTTGATTGAATCAGAACCGTTAACGATCATTACAGGGAATGAGTTAGCAACACCCTCTGGAACAACTGCCCAGATTTCGTTGTTTCCCTTAACCTCTACCTTTGGAGATGCAAGATTGTAACCATTTCCGTCGTTGAATAGAACGCTAACTTTTGCACCCTTAGCATACTCACCACCCTTGATCTTAAGTGGCTTTCCAGCTACTGTGAATTCATTATAGAATAGGTATGCAGCATCCTTCTCTGCGATAGCTGTAGTGTCTACAGTGATCTCCTGCTCAGCTGGTTTAATAGGTCCCTGTGCATTCTCTGAAGGTTTAGCCTGCTCCTTGTTTCCGCATGATGACAATGCAACCGCAACAGCTGCAATAGCTATAGATTGATATATCTTTTTCATTTTGTCTAATAAGTTTTATCCATTTCTTGCAAAAATAGACATATTTATATGATATTAAAACTTTTTAACTGTTTTTTTATCAAAAATTGGAACGATTTAGTGGATTTGTGGGAGAAATAACTTAATATTGCCATGAAATTTATAAAAACAGGGTAATATGAGATTCAATAAGTATTTAGCAATGTGCTTTTTGGCATCATCTTTGATGTGTGGCACATTCACATCTTGTGGTGATGATGAGGATGCTCCTTCCAGCGTAGAGGACGGAAAAAATAAGCTTGATGAAGGTAAGACAACTATCGAACAGGGTAGAGCAGATGGAAAAGAACTTACTCAATTGTATAAAGATGTTGTCGATGGTGGTTTTAAGCTTGAAAATGCAACAAAAGCAGCTTCTTTGATCTCTCTTGTTAACAAATACAAAAATTCTGAAGACAAGGTTTATAAAGGTGCTTTTGCAGAGGCAATCGTTGAAGATTACTATGGTACTTCTGAGAAGGGTGATGAAGCCATTGCTAAGGTTGATTTGTTACTTGCAAATGCAGACAAGATCCTTAATTTGTTTAACGGAAGTGGCAAAACTGAGTAATAATATTCAGTAAAAATCATTTTGGGAGGTTTCAAGCCTCCCTTTTTTGTATTAAAAATGTCTAGTCCTGAAATAGCGTTACAAAAAAAGAGACGTTATGAAAGAAAAAGAAAACGGTTACGTGAAGCGAACGCAGAAGGACTACAGCATGAGCTTCAAATTGTCAGTAGTTAAAGAAGTGGAGACGACAGACATC
>JAZUGF010000053.1:0-26758 GCA_045641065.1 Paludibacteraceae bacterium
CTTACCGAAGAACTTCTCTACTGCACTCTGGATTGCAGGGATACGAGTAGAACCACCTACTAGGATAACATCGTCGATATCTGATGTTGAGTAACCTGCACTCTGAAGAGCTGTGCGGCATGGATCAATTGTACGCTGTACTAGGTCGTCTACCAACTGCTCGAACTTAGCACGAGTCAATGTTCTAACCAAGTGCTTAGGAGCACCGTCTACAACTGTGATATAAGGCAAGTTGATCTCTGATGATGTTGTGTTAGAAAGCTCGATCTTAGCCTTCTCAGCTGCCTCCTTCAATCTCTGCAATGCCATTGGATCCTTACGTAGGTCGAATCCAGAGTTCTCATTCTTGAACTCGTCAACCAACCACTGGATAACCTTCTCATCGAAGTCGTCACCACCTAGGTGAGTATCACCTGCAGTTGACTTTACCTCAAATACACCATCACCTAACTCAAGGACAGACACATCATGTGTACCACCACCACAGTCGAACACAAGAATCTTCATATCCTGTCCCTTCTTATCGATACCGAATGCCAAAGCTGATGCTGTTGGCTCGTTAACGATACGACGAACCTTCAAACCTGCGATCTCACCAGCCTCTTTTGTTGCCTGACGCTGTGAGTCGTCAAAATATGCAGGCACTGTGATAACGGCTTCTGTCACCTCCTCACCTAGATAATCCTCAGCTGTCTTCTTCATTTTCTGAAGCACCATTGCTGAGATTTCCTGTGGTGTGTAAAGACGTCCGTCGATATCTACACGTGGAGTATTATTGTCGCCCTTTACAACTTTGTAAGGTACTCTTGCAATTTCAGCACCTACTTTGTCGTAAGTCTCGCCCATGAATCTCTTGATAGAGAAAACTGTCTTTTCTGGGTTTGTGATCGCCTGACGCTTTGCTGGGTCACCGATCTTTCTTTCACCACCTGCCAAAAATCCTACTACGGAAGGAGTTGTTCTCTTACCCTCGCTGTTTGGAATAACTACTGCGTTACCGCCTTCCATTACGGCTACGCACGAGTTTGTAGTACCAAGGTCAATTCCGATAATCTTTCCCATGACTTTATATCTTTTTATTATTATTCAATTTTTATTATGAACGTCATATCGTCGTTCGCATATAATATTTCAAAAAGCGTGCCAACGGCTTTTTCATGCCAACTTTCAGGCATAAAACAAAAAAGTCTGCCAAAATAGCAGACTCGATTGTTTTTTGTATGACTTATGTGCGACACTTATTCATAAAAAGATATTCATACCGACTTGTGTGTGCGTCATCCCGACTCCTGGCATCATGGTTTTCAGCTCAGCATAAGCCTCAACACCTGTGCAATGGCCACAAATTATTTGTCGTGGCGATGCTGATTGCAGTTCAGACGCTAGCCGTGCCAACTTCTCTTTGGAATCGTGTAGTGTGTGGAATCCTCCGATTATCGTGTCGACAGGAAACTGGAATAGGGTCTTGGCATGACGTACGATATTGCTGACTCCACGATGAGCACATCCAGTGAGAATACTCATCTTGCCATCATGAATACATATTATATATACTTCGTCGGTGAAATGGTCGGAGACGCGGCACGCGTTAGGTATCGTTGTTTCATCAGATAAGATATAAAAATCTTCTGTGTGCGACAAATCCGTCAGTTCACAATCCTTGGCAGATACAGCATAGACGTTTTCAGTCAACTTTACTATTCCGTCGACAATATTGAATCTAGATTTCTGCTCAGCAGTCAGTTTCAAACCAATATCTACTCCTCGTCGACCAGTGCGCGAAACATCGAATCCTTCGCCAGCCCAGAATTTGCAATTATTTGCACGATTCATCAATGTAACAACTCCGCCGCTATGGTCGTTATGGCCATGGCTCAACACGACATCGCTAATGCTGTCTGTCGACACTTTGAAACAATCAAGATTATGAAGAAGTGCGAGTGAACCAGAAGCTGTGTCAAAAAGGATATTCCTATCCCCGTCGCATATCAACGCAGAAAATCCATGCTCCGCGAATACACTGCTTTGGGCCACATAATTGTCGACGATTATCTTGATTTTCATTTTAATAAATAGCGGGCGGGCAGGTACAAGACCTGCCCCTACATTATTTGTTTAATTTGTCTTTATCTGCGACAACCGATACACAGAAATCATCTTTTGTAAAATATTTCTGAGCCATCGCCTTCACATCGTCGGCAGAAGCGGAACGTATATAGTCGATATAATTATTAATATGAGCAAGAGAAATCTCACCTCCGTTTGCTGTCGTCACAGCACGAATCATCTCGTTGTTCCATCCTATAGGATTTCCATATGTGCTGCACATCGTGCCAAGCAGATAATTCTTCACTCTCTCCAATTCGTCGTCTGGCATATTCTCATTGCAAAGGATGTCCATCTCTTTGAATGTCTCATCAATCACGTTCTGCACATATTTGTTATCGCACTGAGTAGAAATGGACATCGTACCATGATGCTTATTGATAGAGGCATCAGAATAGATACCATAAGTGTAGCCTTTCTCCTCTCGTATATTAGAAGATAGTCGGCTTCCGAAATAGCCTCCAAACACAGTATTTAGGAAACGCATTCCTCGCTCATCACTGTTGGTTCTTCCAAACAGTTGGCGACCGATACAAACACCTGCTTGTACTCCTTTCTGATGAAGGAAATCGTATTTTTTATCTAATGTCGGCAACACCAATGGGCGGTCGGCCTTGCGAGATTTTCCCGACGGTGCTATATTTGAGAATGTATCAACCAATACCTTCTTAACCTCGTCTGTGATCATACCGCATGCCACAATCTCCATATTCTCAATATTGAAGTAATCGGCATGAACTTTTTTCAAATCCATCACTTTCAGATTGTCGAAATCTTCTTGCTCTGGATGAAGAAGTCGTGCATTCTCTCCGAAAAGCATATAGTCGAGATTCTTATCACTAAGATAGTCGACACGCTTATAAAGATCCTTAATGTTCGTTTTCATGATTCTGGACACTCGCTTGAAGTCATCCTCACGAAAAGCAGGAGAAAACACAGAGTCGACAAACACATCTATGATTTTAGATAGATGTTTTGAAAGACATATAAGGTCGTATGAAGAGGCGTACATGCCAGGCATGATGTTTTTTCTTGCTCCATAGAAATCAAACTTCTCAGCCACCTCTGATCGAGTCATGTTTTTTGTTCCCTCAAAAAGCAGACTCGACATCATACGAGTGGACAACGGAGTCTCCTGTACATCAAGGCCGACGCCAACTATCACGGTCACACGGACAACCTCGTCGATACCCGACTTCATACAGTGAAGACGTGAACCATTCTTGAGGTTGATAGTCTCAATCTCAGGGACAACTATGCTTTTGATATCATGTATAGGCGGGCAAACAGAACGGTCTAACATGCTCATTTTTCGATAGTTTTTAGGAATTCCTCAGCTTTAGCCATATCCTCAGGAGTATCGATTCCGATAGTTTGAGTCTCAGTCTGTCCGACCTTGATCTTCAAACCGTTGTCGATCCAACGAAGCTGCTCAAGGCTTTCGCAGATCTCATTTGTCGACTGAGGCATCTTAGTCACCCGCTTCAACACCTCTGCCTTATAGGCGTAAAGTCCGATATGCTTGAAGAAAGTATGTTTCTTAAGCCACTCGCTCTTCTCCACACCACGCAAATATGGAATAACGCTGCGTGAGAAGTAGACTGCATTGTTAGCTCCGTCGATCACCACCTTAGGGGAATTAGGATTCTCAAGATCAGCGATTGAATCGTTTGCCGAGAAAGGTTTCACAAGAGTAGCGATCTGAGTGTCAGGAGCATCAAATAGATCGCAAACTGTGCTGATCTGACTTGGCATAATAAACGGTTCATCACCCTGGATGTTGACTACCACCTCTCTGTTGCAGCCACTCTTCTCGTATGCCTCACAGATGCGGTCGGTGCCACTCTTATGCTTATCACTTGTCATGATAGCCTTACCACCGAAACCGACCACAGCATCATATATACGCTGGTCGTCAGTAGCCACGTAAACCAAATCAAGCACCTTTGATGCCTGCTCATACACTCTCTGAATCATCAGTTTTCCACCGATGGATGCCAACGGTTTGCCTGGAAAACGCGTCGACGCATATCTTGCAGGAATGATTCCTACGAATTTTTCCTTATTCATTGTTCAAATATTTTGAGCCTCGTCTTATTTGGATAATCTGTCATACGCATCCAATCGAGACTGAATTTCATCATCACTCAAACCTAAATCTCTCAGAATGGAGATAGTCTTTGCACGTTCCTCGGCTCTTCCTTTTTCAATACCTTTTTCAATACCTTTTTCAATACCTATCTCAATGCCATGCTTTTCCATGTCCATTTCATCCTCAAGGCGTTTCATACTAGCTTCATAGTAGTCGATCTCCTTGTCCGTAAGAGCCGCGATGTTGGCCTTCTTTAACAATCGAAGCAAACCTTCGTCTGCTCTTTCATATACCGACGGGTCAATTCTGTCCATATCTCCTAAATTCTTAAAAAATTCAATCCAAATGTCTTTGACTGTCATATTGTTGACATCCAACTCAAACTTCGGCAAAGATAAAAAATATTTTCGATGTCTGTTCCAAAATTCTTCACCTGTGTCTAAATCACACTCCGATGTTCGTGTTATAACCTTGTCGAGACCATTCATTCCGTCACCCATAATGAAAATTCCGATGATCTTGGATATGTCTTCCTTCATATCCTTCCACACATGACCTCTTCCAACCTTCCTACGGAAAAGCATGTAAGTGTAGAAATTCGCGCGCGTCTTGAAATACTTCTGATTCGAATTCTGCATTTCTATCAGAATTGTGTCTCCCTTGTTGGTTGTGCAGAGCAGGTCGAAGATGACACCTCGTTCTTCTTCTGTCCTTCGTGGCTCCTCCACATTTTCAAACTGTACACTTGTGATTGTGTCCTCGTCACCATCCAAAATCGCATTTAGGAAGGACTTCATGATTATCGGGTCGGACATACAAAACTTGAACCCGAAATCACATCGCAAATTGATATATTTGCTCATTTTACTGTTTTTATAAAATTCGTACTGTAGAAATGTCTGCTGTTACTAACTAAACAATACATTTCCAAATTCACCCGCAAACATACATCTTTTTGAGAACACGTGCAATTATAATATACAAAAAAAGAGACGTGGATTACCACGTCTCTACATTATTATCTTCGACTCATTTTTAGAAATCAACACCCAATGTAAACAATGCAGTGCGGTTTTTGTATGGATCGTAATCATTTTTGTATTTCATATCCTGAGCTTTAGAATTGATGTCCTTCAAACCTAGATCGTAAGAGACACCAACATGGAAATGCTCAATTACAAAATCAACGCCCATTGCCAAACCTACATCAAAACGTGTATAAGGTGCTTTGTAACCGTTTTCCGCATCATCCCACTTTCTGTCCTTATCACCTTTCTTAGTAAAGCTCTTACCTGTGTAAATGTATGATTTATGCACATCGTCATCCTGATTTTCTACATGAAATTTTGTCTTTTTGTTTCCATGTACAGCCAAACCAAAATATGGTCCTAAATTCACATTTAGATGAGCAGCATTACTGATATTTAGTCTGAACTGAGGTTGGATAGGCATCTCCACATAACCTAATCGTGTCACAATAGTAGTCTCCTCATTCAAAACTGAAATCTTAGACTTGCTTATAGACTTTTCACCTTTCATCACATACTTCAATTCAATATTGAAGTGGAAACTCTCCAAAACAGGAAGATCCATAGCGGCACCTATAGCAAACGCAGGAAGTTGCTTTGTAGTGTATTCGTAACCGACCAAGTCTGCACCTGCAAGGCTAATCTCTACATTCTCTTGATTCATATTGCTCAACGCAAACGAACCTCTAACGCCGAATTTCACACTTTCATTATCGCGTGCAGCGGAGATCAACTGTGCCGATGCTGTCAATGTAGACAATAGCATCAACGCTGAAATCAATAATTTCTTCATATTCTACCGATATTTAACGCCTAAAGACGTAGATTAATTCTATCTATATAATTACCCTTTATTATCTTTTCTTACCTCCCTTGAATATCATAAGAATCAGATCCTTCAAGAATTTCAAGATTGTCTTGTTTCTCTTCTCTTTTTCTTTCTTCTCCTTAGCCTCAAGCTTAGTAAGCATTCCACGCACTGTGTCATACTCCTTCTTTACCTTGTCAAGACCACTTTCTGCAGCTTTGTCAAGTTTTTCTGCTTTTGAAAGAGCGGATTTCAATCCCTTGTCAGAAGAATCACCGACCTTCTTTGCGACGTCGCGGAATATCTGGCTTACCTCTTTCTTTAACTTCTGTGCGTCTGCCAACGGATCCTTGATGTCATCTTTTGCGTCGTCAGCATTCTTGGTTGTGGCACGGAATTCAGCAATCTTATTCTTTAATTCTGTGATCTCATCTACCTTTGCCTGCATCTCGGCAACCATCTCCTCAACCTCAGCCAAAACCTCAGCACTCTTGTCTTCTACCTTTGGCTCTTCCTTGACCTTAGCCTCTGCCTTCTCCTCCACTTTTTCTTTCTTCACCGCAGGAGTCTCCTTCTCATAGAATGAAGATTTTGTGATAAACTCACGTCTCTCCTCCTCTGTGATAGGTCCTATCTGACCTGCAGGGCTAAGCATTTTGGCTCTCTCCACCATAGTAGGAGCTCCTTTCTCATCCAAGAATGAAATCAATGCCTCTCCAGTTTCCAACTCAAGTAGAGCCTCTTCACTCTTGAATTTCGGATTTTCTCTGAATCCGTCGGCCACACTCTTGATTGTACGCTGATCTTTTGGTGTAAACGCACGTAAAGCATGCTGGATCTTGTTTCCAAGCTGTGCCAACACATTCTCAGGAATATCGATTGGCGACTGTGTGATGAAGTAGACACCCACACCCTTTGAACGAATCAAACGGACAATCTTCTCGATCTTATCCAACACTGCTTTCTGTGTGTCGTTGAATAGCAAGTGAGCCTCATCAAAGAAGAATACAAACTTTGGTTTATCAGCGTCACCAACCTCTGGAAGATTCTCATATAGAGCTGTCAACAGCCAGAATAGGAATGTGGAATATAGAAGCGGAGAATTACCAAGTTTATCTGCAGCCAAAATATTGATTACACCCTTGCCATCCTTAGTCTTGATGAAATCCATCACGTTGAAACTCTTACCACAAAGGAATTTGTCGCCACCCTCCTCTTCTAGACGAAGAAGAGCACGCTGGATAGCACCTACGCTGGCTGTCGACACTGCACCTAGAGTTGCAGATAGTTCCTGTGCATGCTCACTTACATAAGTCAACATCTTGCGTAGATCATCCAATGTCTCCATCGGCATATTCTGTTCTCTACTTACACGGAATGTGATTGTAAGCACACCCTCCTGAGTGTCATTTAGTTCAAGGATTCGCGACAACAACTGTGAACCTAGATCGTTGACAGTCACACGGATAGGATTACCCTGCTCCTTAAATACATCGAAAAACTCGACTGGGAACGCCTGGAATCCATATTCAACTCCAAACTCTGCCTGTCGCTTCTCCATAAACTTGTTCATCTTGCCCTCTTTGGCAACACCAGACAAGTCACCTTTCATGTCGGCCATAAACACAGGCACTCCCATCTGCGAGAATCCCTCAGCCAACACCTGTAGCGATACAGTCTTACCAGTACCTGTAGCACCAGCAATCAAACCATGACGATTGGCCATCTTTGGCACAATTCCAATCAATCTGTCGGAAAAAGCAGCGTGAAGCAAATTAGCTTCAGCATCGTTTGTATTTAAGTTTATAAGCATAATCAGTATTTTCTTTCATAAATTGGTGCAAAAATAATCAAAAATCACCCAAAAATTGTTATTTTTGTACAAAATATAAACGTATAGTAACAGACTTAAATGGATTATAATGGATACAAAAGAAAAATTCCAAGAAGAAATTGACGACGAACAACTATTCAAAAAAATCGAGCGACACAACCGTAATGTAAATGTGGTGGTCAGTTTGACTATCATAGCGACAATGCTTATCGGAGTAATGGCAATGCGGATGTATCTGATGACAGCCAATGCCCAAGAGGTGAAATCAGAAATAGAAATGAAATTTGAAGACGACGTGAAACGCTTCAAACAGGAGATTGCGAAGGTGGAAAATAATACGAAATTGGCAAAAACTCCGATATCCGCAGATTCGGATCCGAATTATCAGCGAAAAAAAGAGCCTCATTCAGATTCGGATGTCAAGTTTCAGTCGATACCATCGGCTGAAAAAAAACACAAATCAAAATATGCCAACATACACGTCGACATCAACTCCGCAGACACAGCCGAGTTACGTAAGCTGCCAGGCATAGGTGAGAAACGAGCTATAAATATCGTGAAATTCCGCACCTCACTTGGCGGATTCTACTCCGTGGAGCAGTTGGCAGAAGTGTACAGCATGGATATGGAACTTGTGGAGAGGCTGAAGAAATACATTGTTTGCGATGGCAATGTCATCAAAATTGACATAAACAATACCAATCCATATAAATTATGGCATCCATATTTGAAAGGAGAATTATTAAAGACACTTAAGCAAAGAATCAAAAGTGGAAAGCGTTATAAATCGTTTGATGAGATCAAAGCAGAAACCGGTTATGATGAGAATCTGAATGGTAGAGCTGAAAGGTATCTGGAATTTAAATGAAAAGAGCCTTATTTTATGGTAGACTTAAAAAGCATTTCAGATAAAGAAATAATCAGAACTATTTTGGATTACGAAGGTGAGGAATTCAAAATTCGCTTAATGGAAGTGATTAGGAAAACTCAATTTCATGACCATCCCAGAATAAAAAATTTGCACTTAGCTTCGGGTTCTGAAAAAGAACCTGATTACAACAATTTGATTAACGGAGTTCAAAAATTGATTAAATATGCTGATGAAATTTGGATAATAACCAACTATGGCGATGTAAAATCAGCAGATTTCATTGTTTGTAATGGGAATGCCCTGAAATATATTGATCAAAAGACAATACATAGTTTTGAATCAATCGAACAAGAGATAAAAAAACATCAAAACCAAGCAAGAAGATTCTTCTTAAATATTGCGATTTCTCCTTGCAGAGCCAATGATATAGCAGGACACATTCAAAAATGCTTTTTCTCTAATGATCGATTGTCTGAAATAATAATAGCCAATGGAGGAAAACACCTTTCTATTGATAGAAAAACGGCCAATCAAGCAAACTATTATGCATGGTTTAGAAAAAATTGGAAATAAAAAAAGCATAGATAATACTCTATGCTTTTTTGACCACACCGTATCAGTGTTGGGTCCCACAGTATCGTTAACTCTGTAGACGGCCTTTCGGCATTGGAGCAGGACGCCCGCCATGTTACAAAACAAGGGTTGCACCTCCCACACCACAAAATTACAAACAATTTACAACTCAGCAAAAAATCAATGATAAAGAATTAACAAAGTCTCATTTTTTCTCCTTCATTGCCTTGCAGAACATAGATTCCGAATCCTTTGCGTAATCTGGATAAAGCGAGATTAGTTCATCCCAAACCTCTGCCATCTCTTCTTCCTTTCCAAGATTCATAAGCAGTTCACCTTTATAATCAAGTATCTCAGAATCGTTATCGGAAAGGATAAGTGCATCGTCAAGAATTTCTATTGCAGCGTCATAGTTTTCACCAAATGACTTATCTGCATAGATGTGCGCCAAGTCGAGCATCAAGCCTACTCTATCATCAAGTTCACCACTATCCTTCTCCAAGAACTCCATCACCACCTGTTTGGCATCTTTCTTTGTGTAGACGCCTTTACATTCTCCAGCTAAAGTCATGCGGACCAGACGAAGTTTAGCCTCATCATCACCAAGTTCAGCCGCCCTCTTGAACGATTCCATCATCGTCTTCTGATCTGCCCACTCATATTTGCCTATATTCTCATAGATGAAATCACCCAAGTCGAAAAGATAGCTGGAATAATCAGAGTCTTGCTTCACACTGTCAAGAAGAGTGAGACCCTTCTTCAATTGGTATGCCTGATATAAATCCTCATTCAATCCATAATCACCGTCTCTATACGCCTCCGACAACCAGGCCATAGCTTCCGGACACTTCATATTCGCAGCACGAGTAAGGTGGACTAGAGCTTTATCGTCGTCTTCATCAATCTCCGAATAGTATCCGAATAAACGCCAGTGAGCAAGCATTTTCAACTGGTCATCTACTCCTTCTGTCTCCAATATAAATTGTGCGACATCTAGAAAAATCTTTCTACATGTTTCATCTCTCATAGAAGCACAATGGATAAGAATCTGCATCGCAACCCTTGCGTCGACAGGTACCAATGGCAAAATCGCCTCAACCAAATCTTTATTAAGCGATTTCAACTCAAGGAAGGCCTCCGCACATGCTCCAGCATTATCATAAAACTCATGGACAGGAGCAGCAAGAATAACCTTCTGATAATAATCCTCTGCATCTATGTCACTTTGTTTCACTCCCAATCCTAGCTTACAGCAGTAAGCCATATATAAGTAACATTTGAAAGAGTCGATCGACGAAATATCTTCCACCTTACGTAGAAGTTCAAATGCGAAATTGAGACGTGATTTATTTCCAGATGCCTTATACTCATCTAATATATATGCAGCGTAACGGATACAAGCCGACGGATTACCAGTCAACGCAAGGCGTTTAAGCATCTTCACTGCATCCATACGGGCATTCTCATCCAGTGATTTCAAAGCCACCTCCACTGAATACAGAGTGGCCTCCACATTACCATTCGCTATAGCCTTATTATAGAAATCTACTGCAGCTTGTTTGTCATCAGCGACAGTCTCATTCAATCGTCCGAGCAAAAATTGACAGAATCCTTTAACAGGATCCGCCTCACTCTTCTTATTCTGCTTAACAAACCCGACAGAAGGGACAGCATCTGTCTGCTGACCATATTTCATACATACACTTACTATCTCCTGGAACTTGCCAAGAGCTATCATCTGTGGCATCTGCTCTATCATTTCAGCATCTACGTGAGCATCCGCATTGGGCTGACGTCGCAACTGATTGGCTATATCTGAACTCCAAGTTTTTACTTCACTCTTCATGGGTATATTCAAAAATAAGACGGCAATATCACCGTCTCACATTATTTTTCGTTTTCGTTTTCGTTTTCGTCTTCATCTTCGTCTTCATCATCTAGGTGGAGTTATCGTCTTCCACTTTTGTGCACGAAAACGCATTCTATAAATAGAAAGTCCCGAACGGAGGTTCTCAAATCCGTAGTAATTCTTTTTAACTGCGTTATTGATAAAACCAGGATCATTATCTATGATGACTTTCATGATTTTTCCCGACTCCGCACCTGAATAGAGAGAGAAAACGGTATTCATAATATTAGCCACAATCATACGTCTCTCTTCAAGAGTGAAATTGTCAACTAATACCTTAGGGAAACGCTCCATACGATCATAATAAATATCCTGACCAAAACATCCAGCCACATACTGGCGGATAGTAGTTTGGAATCTAGGAGCTTTCAATCTCTCATTTTGCGAAATATAATCAAGAAGACCTTTTCTGATGTATACAGAGCCATCCGCATTTCTTTCTGCGAACAAAGCCTCAAGTCTTGCAGCTCCACTTCTTGTTCTGACCAACACCAAAGAATCGATTATTGGTTCATGCTCCATATGAAAATCGACAAACATAGACTGCAATACAGACATACAATTCTTGACCAACCAATCCAGACTCTCTCTGTTTTCGTAAAGGATATAGTTGTTGATATGGTAGATCATTTTCAATGCCTCTTTATGCTCTGGACCAATTTTTTCCTGACTCCATTTCTTTATTCTTTCGCCATGCACCTTAGGCATCACGGCTAGCTTTTCCGCCTTCTTTATCTCAGGATACTTTTCTGAATAATCAATGACCTCAGGAAGAAACAAAACCGGATACATCAGTCCGACGCGAGGGTCCACAACAACCTCCTCCACACGGTGATAACGAGAGTCAGAAAGATTAATTTTGAAATCATATTTTGGTTCTGGGGCAAATAATTCATGAATCATATACATCTGCGCTCTTCTCTCTGTCAAAGAGAAATAGCACATTTTAGAGGCGTCAATACCATGTGTCTGCTTTACTTTCTCACAGAAAAGTTCAGGGTTTAGTTCTAATCCCATTTGAGTCATCTCCTCAGCCAAAACGTCACCCAAAGCAATCAAATCATTCTCGCCTATTGTATATTTTGTGGAATCCTCATATACAGCCTCACACTGATAGCCATGAAGAATTTGCTGAAGGAGTACATTTTCAGTGTTAACATCCACAAACTCTGAGACGTGGATTTCATCATCATCTTTTAAATCGGATTTTAATTCGGACAAAAAATTCACTCCGGGTGCTTCCTTAGCACACGAAGAAACTGTAAAAAACAGAATTATATATATTATAGTCCTAATTATACTCTTCACGCAATAATTCCTTTATAAAGCAAAATTACGCTTTATTCCATTATTTTAAGAATTAAAAATGTATCTTTACAGCATAAAAATGCTATAATACTATGGAATTTATTAACAGAAGTACAATTGAGTGCAAGAAGGACGACAAAGGAAATATCGTTGCTCGTTATTTTCCTCAGGGAGTCTGCAGCAGAATGATGGACATCATCATTGATGAGAACACTCATGAAATCAAGGCAGCACAGATTATCGGTGGTTGTCCGGGTAACGCAGCTGGTATCAGTCGTTTGGTTGTAGGTTTGAAAGCAGAATTCGTAATTGAAAGGTTTAGTGCCACAACTTGTGGTCCAAAGCCAACTTCTTGTCCAGACCAGTTTGCTCAAGCTCTTAAATTGATGATCAATCAATAATAATAATATAGAGACAAAACAAATTGAGACGCGTATCCATGCGTCTATACAATTATATAAAGGCCCTGTAATCTAATACAGAGCCTTTTTCGTCTTCGTCTTCGTCTTCGTTTTACTTATCTTCTTTCTTCACGCCAAGCAACTTGACGTTGAATTTCACTGCAGAATATGGATTAACAGTAACAGCCATCTTCGGGTCTCTACTCTGCCCTGAAAATGCGATCGTTCCATACGCTAGATAGTATGGTGCCCAGAAATCAAAATCAGAACCGATCGTCATGTATTTGATACCCTCTTTCAATGCAGCAACCTGTCCTTGCATTGTGACATACTTTAGAGTATCATATCTGAATTCATTCTTCTTGTTCTCAACCTTGTTTCCTGTTATGATGGCATAGATTGTATCACCATCTTCAGGTCGTATGTTTGAAGATCCCAATGTATTGACTTTCATCAACAATCCAGTAGATGATTCAATCACTCCCTCTTCAGTCTTCTTGTCTCTCAAGAATTTCTCTCCATACTCTTTGTTCTCCTGATATGAATTTAAACTCACGCTGTCATCATCATCTTTATCTTTACAAGAAGAGAATATAGAGGCCACAAAAAGTGGAGTTGCTATCGCCAATAAAAACTTGATATTCATAGTATTTTACTTTATTTTTCTAATCAATGTCATTCCATCTCTCAATGGCACCATAGTCACGAAGAATCTGTCGTCAGCACAAACTGAATCATTGAACAATTTGATTCCTGCAGTCTGTGCGTCGTTTCTGTCCTCCTCTAACACATGGCCATCCCACAATGTGTTGTCGGCGATGATCAATCCTCCCTTCTTCATCTTTGGATAGACTGCCTCCAAATACTGCATGTAATGACGTTTATTGCCATCCATAAAGCAGACGTCAAACTCACCTTCCATCTGTGGAATTAGCTCAGACGCGTCGCCAATATGGAAATGAACTTTCTTACCTACCTCACCAGCTCTATCAAATCCGTTGAGTATCAATTCTTCCAACTCATCGTTGATATCTATAGTGTGGACTTCTCCGTCTTCTGGCAAAGCCTCAGCCATACAAAGTGCTGAATATCCGGTGAATGTGCCGATCTCAACGACTCTTTTTGCCCCCGTCATCGCACAGAACATCTTCAATAATCTTCCCTGCAAATGGCCTGAAAGCATACGTGGCTTTAGGGTATATAGATTCGTGTCTCGCACAAGTGCCTTCAGAAAATCTGGTTCTGGCTCTATGTGAGACGTGATGTAATTCTCTATCTCTTGACTGAAAATATCCACCGCTATTAGTTAATAGTTAAGAATTAATAGTTAATAATTAAAATCTAAAGCCAGTGGCTTTCTCTGAGAACTCCTGACTCTGTGGTTTTAATTTTACGCTCGCCCTACGGGCTCGCGTTGGAATAGGGGATTAGGACGTTCCGTCCTTAACAATCCTCTTTTAATTATTAGACTCCGCCAATCTTTCCAACTCCTTCCATAGATTGTCGTCTGGAACCGGTGCCACCACCTTTATCTCCTTCTTCGACACTGGATGGATAAACTCGATTGAACGGGCATGAAGTGAGATTCCTCCGTCGGGATTGGAACGAGCAAAACCATATTTTAGATCGCCCTTGATTGGAGAACCGATGTTTGCCAGCTGACAACGGATCTGATGGTGACGTCCTGTCGACAAATCCACCTCAAGCAATGTGTAGTTTTCTGATTTGGCAATCGTGCGGTAGGATAAAATAGCCTCTTTGGCATCCTTCACTCCCTTGCCTACCACAAAACTCTTGTTTTGCTTCTCGTTGCGTTTCAAGTAGTTGACCAACTTACCTTCAGGCTCCTTAGGTGCGTTCTTCACCACTGCCCAATAGAGTTTCTTAACATCGTGTTTTGCAAACATGTCGCAAAGTCGTGCGAGAGCTTTGCTGGTCTTGGCAAACACCACCACTCCACTTGTGGGACGGTCGAGACGGTGAGCCACACCAACGAAGACATTGCCTGGTTTGGCATACTTCTCCTTGATATATTCGCCAATCTGCTCGCCAAGAGTCTTGTCGCCGGTTTTGTCGCCCTGCACAATCTCTCTGCAAGTTTTGCTAACGATGATTATATGGTTATCTTCGTATAATACCTCCATGATGGACTCGTATTTTACTACGTATTTTTACTTTGAACGCTGACGGATTGATTCGTAGATCATCACACCTGCTGCTACAGACACGTTAAGCGAAGAGATCTTTCCGTTGATTGGAATCTTCACCAAGTCGTCGCACAATCTGATAATCTCTGGCGACACTCCTGTATCCTCAGCTCCCATAACGATAGCCAACGGACCTGTCATATCTGTCTCTGTGTAGACTTTATCTCCCTTCTCAGTGGCAGCGACGACGCGTACACCACTCGCCTTTAGGTATTTCACCGTCTGCACAAGGTTTTTCTCCTTACAAACTGGCAATGTGTGCAATGCTCCGGCTGATGTCTTGATTGCATCGGCACCAACGCTCACACTACCACGGAATGGGATAACCACCGCGTCGACACCGGCACACTCGCAAGTACGAGCGATAGCTCCAAAGTTTCTGACGTCTGTCACGCCATCTAATATGATAAAGAATGGGTCTTTGCCCTCTTCAAAAATTTCCTGTACAAGATTCTCAACACTATAATAATGAGTGCTGCTGACAAAAGCGATAGCTCCCTGATGATTCTTGCGAGTATACTTATTGATTCTCTCAAGAGGCACACGCTGCACCTGAATCAACGGATGTGAACGAAGCACTTCGAAAAGTTCGTGCGACAACTCACTCTGAAGATCCTTCTTCAAGATGATCTTGTCAATCTCCTTATCCGACTCAATCGCCTCAATGATTGCGCGGATTCCAAATATCATTTCATTCTCTTTCATCGCTTATTCATTCTTTAGTTTTTCGAGTTCCTCTGTCAAGATTTCCCATTCGTACATCTTTTCATCAAGACTCTTTTTCGCTTTTTCGTATTGTGCAAGCAAATCGCCGTCGGTCTGTCCCTCCGCCAATTTAGACTCTATCTCATAAATCTTATTCTCAAGTTTTGCCACCTCAGCCTCGTTGTCAGCAACTGCCTTCTCTGCTCTGCGCACCTGCTTCTGCTTCTCCTTCTGGGCCTCGTATGAAAGTTTGCCCTCAGTTGGAACCTTTGTTGCGACGGTGATATCTGCCGTCGTTTTCTTTACCTCCAACTCCTGAAGGTTTTCCATCTGCTTCTTCTTTAGGAAGTCGTAGATGCCGCCAAGGTGTTCAACCACCTTCTTATTGGCAAACTCATACGTCTTCTCAACCAATCCATCCAAGAATTCACGGTCGTGTGATACGACGATAACAGTACCGTCGAAAGCCTTAATAGCCTCCTTAAGCACGTCCTTAGTACGCATATCCAAATGGTTGGTAGGCTCGTCGAGCACAAGGAAATTGACCGGTTCAAGAAGCAGACGAATCATCGCCAAACGAGTTCGCTCGCCTCCCGACAACACCTTAACCTTCTTCTCAGATGCCTCGCCACCAAACATGAAGGCACCAAGGATATCCTTGATCTTAGTACGAATCTCTCCAGTAGCCACATAATCAATAGTGTCGAAGACAGTAAGCTCGCCATCAAGCAATGATGCCTGGTTCTGAGCAAAGTATCCAATCTTAACCAGATGACCGAGTTTCAATTCTCCCTCGTAGTCGATCTGATCCATGATACATTTCACCAAAGTAGACTTACCTTCACCGTTCTTTCCTACGAAAGCAACCTTTTCACCACGCTTGATAGTGATATTGATGTTGTCAAGTACGACGTGATCACCATATCTCTTAGTTAGATTCTTAGCATCTACGCTGACTGAACCAGAATGTGGAGCAGGTGGGAATTTAAGGTGTAGAGCAGAGTTGTCCTCCTCGTCGACTTCAATCCTCTCGATTTTCTCAAGCTGTTTGATACGGCTCTGCACCTGCACACTCTTCGTAGCCTTATAACGGAATCTCTCGATGAAATCCTCAGTGTCAGCAATCTGCTTCTGCTGATTTTCATACGCGCGAAGCTGCTGCTCACGTCTCTCCTTACGAAGCTGAACGTAGTGCGAGTAGTTTACCTTATAATCGTAGATATGACCTAATGAGATCTCAATTGTACGGTTTGTAACATTATCGATGAATGCACGGTCGTGCGACACAAGAACGACAGCACAACCAGATGATTTCAAGAAATTCTCAAGCCACCAAATAGACTCGATATCCAAATGGTTGGTGGGCTCGTCGAGAAGCAACACGTCGGGACGCTGCAAAAGAATCTTTGCAAGCTCGATACGCATACGCCATCCACCGCTGAACTCGCTTGTCTGACGGTTGAAATCCTCACGTTTGAAACCAAGTCCGCAAAGAGTACGCTCAATCTCACCGATATAGTTTCCACCGCCAAGAATATCAAGTTTCTCGTTAGCCTCAGTAAGACGATCAATCAACTGATGATACGAATCGCTCTCATAATCAGTACGTTCAGCAAGTTCAGCCCCAAGTTTATCGATCTTAGCCTGAAGTTCAGAGACGTGGGAGAAAGCCTTCTCCGCCTCCTGCATCACAGTGCAGTTGTCGTTGTGGATCATGTGCTGAGGAAGGTAACCGATAGTAGTCTCCTTAGGCACAGCCACCGAACCCTTAGACGGATTCTGGATACCTGCGAAGATTTTAAGCATAGTTGATTTGCCGGCACCGTTTTTGCCGACAAGAGCGATGCGGTCCTTATCGTTGACCACAAAAGATATATCGTCTAATAGAGTGAAGCCACCAAACTCAACAGTGACTTGGTTTACAGAAATCATCTATACAAATTTATTTTTGTGCAAAAGTAACAAAATTAATTCAGCATTTATAGTTTACTTTTTATAAAGTCATATTTTCCAAAGATAATGCCAAATAGTTTATTTTATATTTTTTCTTCATTGCGACAATAACGGAAGCTTTTTTCTCTAACTCCGGGATGCTGATTCTCTTAGGATTTCGCTTTACTTCTGCAATAACAATCTCCTTTTCATTATCGTCCACCGCAACCAGATCAATCTCATTCTCTCCACTCTTATCCCAATAATTGGTCACGATATTGTATATTCCAGTCTCACTGTATTTCTGGCGAAAGAAAGTTTCCAATGCTATTCCTGAATAGGTTTCATAATCAGCAAGAATTTTCGATACCACATAGTCTGTATTTCCAATCTCAATAGCACTATTGTATTTATAAACAAATCTAAACCAAAACTTTAGGAATTGATCTTTAATTCCGTATCTCACATTTTGGCTATTTTCGGAAGAACCATAAGGACGATAACGATAAATAAGATTATAAGATTTTTCCAAACGTTCCAAATAACCGCCTGGCTCAATATCCGTATAGCTTTTTATCTCTCCACGCTCATTATGACCGTTTGCAATTGACGACAAAATCGAGAAATAATTGTTTGACTCCTTTCCAAACTCATCATTAAGCATATCCTTCCCTTCTGGAATAAAATAAGACGCTGTACTCAAAAATTCCTGAATCATGGACACTTTAGTAATTGCCCCATGAGACATCATTTGCTCTACATATTTAGCCACGCCTCCTGTAGTCATATACAAAGTCAACAAATCATCAGGAGTGAAATTAGGATTAAAATCTTTTAATATCTCAGTGATGACATCTATCGTAAATGGTTTTAAAAAAATTCTATTGTTAGCACGACCATAAAGAGGCTCACGTTTATCGTCAAATATTTTAGCCATAAGAGTTTGAACGGAACCACAAAGAATCAAATGAATATGAGACGTCTCCTTATTTCCATCCCAAACATTCTGAATGTCGCTAAATATCGATTCATTAACATATTTGAAATTTTGGAATTCATCAAAAACCAAAGTAAAATTCTTTTCTTTTGACAATGACATAATTACAGAAAAAAGTCTTGGAATAGATGTAAATTCTCCCAAGTCGACATTCAACACAGACTTTATGACGTCAGAAAGCTCAGCACACAACAAAGATTCACTTTTTCTTCCAACAAAGAAATATATCATTGGAATTTCCTGAGACGCTTTCTTGATAAGCGTAGTTTTTCCAATTCTGCGTCTGCCAGAGATCACTGTCATTTGTGCATAAGTCGCAGACATTTCCTGTATTTTATGTATAGCATCTAATTCTTTTTTTCTTCCGTAAAATTTCATACCCTAGCAAAACACTTATAATCAACAATAAAGAAATGCAACCACGGTTGCAGTAACCACGGTTGCAAAATTACAATTTTATTTGAATTATGAATTATTGAGCACCACTTATTTTTTATAATCTCGCCAACGGGAACATTTCTGTTGTATCTTCCCCCGTGTCTTCCATTGGACATGAAGAGAAGAAGAATGCAAATGATAGAAGAGGTAAAATCTTTTTCATGATAATCTTAATACTCTTAAAATACTCAACCCTTAGTCAAAAATCACTTTATACGTGAGTTCTTGTGGCTTCAGATTATGGAAATAGTATGTTATTGTAATATTGTGTTCTTTTAATCGTGGAACAAATTCCTTAGGTAAAACCATCACAAAACCTGCAACCAAATGTCCATCCGATTCCTTAAAATTTGACACCTTTCTACTACTGGTCAACTGACAATCTCTATCTCTACCATAATTGCTATTTAATAAATCATAATAGCTATTTATACTGATATAGAATAGATCGTTTAACAACACTCCTGCAGGATGAGACTCATCAAATTCTGCATCAGAAACCACGTGGATGGAGTCTAACCTGTTTGTGTAAACCATTGCCCCTTCATCATCAATTACCTCATTGTAATGATCATCCTTGTATAATGATATCATTGAATCTACTTGACTGTCAGTGGCTCGCATATCTTTAACTCTAACATTAAAGTATACAGAATCCTCTGCTACATATATTTCTCCACAATATAAAGAATCAATATTATTATAATAACGTATATAGTGTTTGGACAAATCCTCTTTACACTGCGTAATCAATAACAAAGAACCAATAAAAAATCCAAATGTCAAAATCTTATGTATGGCAAAATTAGCCAAGTTTTTTGTTTTCATACTACAAAACAATTTATATTCCTAAAATAAACATATCATCACTCCAATTCTAAAACCTCGTCTGTCAATTGCAATGTACAATGAACATCGTCATTCCTTTGTCTCATTTTTGAAAGTGTATTTGATGCCCATTTGCCCCATACCTTGTGCACCGTATCCAAACTCGGCAAAGAATCTGACATTCTTTCTGCCTGCCTCTAAGCACACTGGCGATCCTTGAAAGTAGACGTGGGATTCTTTATATTCATTGGTATTGCGTCGTGAACTGAAAAACTCTCTCTTTTCAAAATTAAACCTTACACCGACGGAGAATTTGCTATACATTGCAAATTTTTGCCTTCTAAACCAATAAAAGGAGGATTCAGGCATCAAATAAAAAATATGTCTGCGTAATTCACCATATTCTGTCGCACATCTATGATTCCTTTTCATTCCCCAGGAATCAATCCATGTCTCTTTTGTATAGACATTAGTAGTTTGTTTCATCCTTAGATAATCGTAACCCAAACAACATCCTACACTCCAATGCCTACTCAATATCCATTCGTAATGAAGATTTAAATTGATTGGAAATGAACGAAATTTTTCTTCAGTATATTCGACGACATTTTCATTTCCAAAATAAGGAATCAAACGATCATATTCAGTGAGTTCTTCACTAAGTTCATGCATAAAACCTTGACTGAATATTCCAGATCCAAAAGATATGCGGTGCTCCGGTTGTGCGAAGCTTGCAAATGATAGTCCAAAAAATAGGACAGATAAAACACTAATTCTTCTCATTAATTATTCTAAACTGACATTAACACAAACATCTAAAACAACATTATCTTCCGTCTGATCAAAAGCAAAGCAACAGGAGGTCCACTCCCCTACCCTGGTGCCAAACTAATTGATATCAAAGGAATCTAAAGACTTCTTGTCGTTTCTTTCGAATCGACGGTACAAAAATAGCAAAAAATCTATACCGTGGTCACGACTATTAAACCAGTCAATTATTGAATAATGTCTAACAAAAAAACCGTCTCTGTCAAGAGACGTTTTTTTTGTATTATGTATTTTGCATTCAGCATTTCATCACTCCCTCATCTTCGCCACCGACTGCACCACGTTCATAACGTAGTCACCAATCTTTTCACATTCGTTGATAAAGTCAATATAATATGTACCTAAGCGATAGCTGTACTCCTTATTGTTGATAGCCTGAACATTCTTATCAGTGCAGATTGTACGAAGTTCATTCAAACGATCCTCGATGCTGATGTTCTCCTTCAAGTTTACTTTCTTCTCTTCTGGCAAAGAAAGCACCTGGACCATCGCAATCAATGAGTCGTCTACAATCTGGATTGCACGACGGATATGAGTCATCTGATCCTCATTGAATGATTCCTCTCCATATTCACGTAGACGGGAGATTGTACGTCCAAGGTGGAAAATTCCGTCACCAATACTTTCAAGTTCGCCAATTTCACGAAGCATACAAGCTATGGAAGTCTTTGATTCTCCACTCAAACGGCCCTCACTTACCAAGCCAAGATACTTACCGATCTCATCCTCCATATTATCTGTTATCTGCTCATAATGGATGATTTTCTTATATGCAGCGTCAAAATCCTCTTGAGACTTGCAATCCAAAGTGTCAGGCACGAAAGACAACATCCTGCGGCAACGCTCACCGAACACCAAGATTTCCTTGTTAGCCTGAAGGATTGAAAGCTCAGCAGTGGAAAGCAGACCACCTGAAATGAACACCAAACGATTCTCCTTGTCCTTATTCTCAGGATTTTCAGGCATTGGCAACACTCTGCACACAAACATTTCGATCTGCTTAACAAATCCTATAAGCAACAATGTATTGAAGATATTGAATGCTGTGTGGAATGCAGATAGACGGAATAGATCATTGTCGCCAGAGTGAAGCAGATTAGTTACGATCCAAGTCACCGCGTCGCAGAATGGATAGAACATAATCAAAACCACAATCACACCGAACACATTGAAGAACATGTGGGCCAACGCAGCACGTCTTGCCTGTGTGTTGGCAGTAAGAGAAGCTACGAAAGCAGTAATTGTTGTACCGATGTTCTGACCCATCGCAAGAGCAGCAGCCTGCTCGAAACCGAATCCGTCAATATGCATATCAAAAAGCATCAGCGTGATTGCCATTGTGGCCGCTGATGCTTGTACTAACATTGTAACTAATGCACCTACTACTACGAAAAGTAGGATTGTAAAGAAACCACCGTTTGCCACACCTGCAAGCATAGTGGCAACATATGAACCTATATTTAAATCTGTAGCCGATTGTTGTAGATAACTCAATCCCATGAAAAGGAATGCGAAACCAAAGATAAACTCGCCGACGCTCTTTCTTTTACTTATACTGCTGAAAATAAGTGGCATACCGACACACATTAGCGGAAGTGTAAGAGCCGCAATATTTACTTTGAAACCTATAGCCGAGATCATCCATGCCGTCACTGTTGTTCCGACGTTGGCACCCATGATCACACCGATAGCCTGAGTCAAGTTCATCAATCCAGCGTTCACAAAACTCACCACCATAACGGTAGTGGCACTTGAAGACTGAATCAGTGCTGTGATCAATATACCTGTAACAACACCCATCACACGATTTTTCGTCATAGCGGCAAGGATTGCACGCAGACGGTCTCCGGCAAACTTCTCTAGACCCTCACTCATCGTTTTCATACCGAAAAGGAAGAGTGCAAGTGAGCCTAACAAAGAAAATAAATTTAGGACTGTATCCATTGTCAATAATAAGTAGTATATTTCGTTATGACAATGGGGCATTTGTTTTCACCATGTCTCATAACTTGATTTGGGCACAAAAGTATAAAAAAATGTTAAAAAGCATTACATAACTGCCAAAAATCAAACTGAAAGCCGACATAATTACCAACAAAATTATACAAACGTAGGGTTTTAAGTTTCAGGTCTCAAGAAGTAGAGACGCGAGATCTCGCGTCTTTAATGAGATCCTCATATTTTTCCTGCCAAATCCAAGGAACAAAGTGTTTTTTGACAAAAAACTTTTGATATATGCGTAATTCATAGCGAAATAAACAACTTTTTATTAAAAAAAATCTAAAAACGCTTGTTATATGCCAAATAGTTTATACTTTTGCACCCGAGTTAGGCGCTACACAACCAGCTCCCTTCTAATCCCCCAGGGTTTGAACGCAGCAAGGGTACGTCGGTTGTAGCGGTGTGATGTGGTTAGTCTAGCTCGCCTGCCTCTTTAGCTCAGTTGGCCAGAGCACGTGATTTGTAATCTCGGGGTCGTTGGTTCGAATCCGACAAGAGGCTCGAAAGATTGCTCATATCTATAAAATGAGAGACATACCAAGGCTTGTCTGAAAAGACATTCCTCTCGCCTCTTTAGCTCAGTTGGCCAGAGCACGTGATTTGTAATCTCGGGGTCGTTGGTTCGAATCCGACAAGAGGCTCGAAAGATTGCTCATATCTATAAAATGAGAGACATATTAAGGCAGTCTGAAAAGACATTCCCCTCGCCTCTTTAGCTCAGTTGGCCAGAGCACGTGATTTGTAATCTCGGGGTCGTTGGTTCGAATCCGACAAGAGGCTCAAAAAAGAAGTCAGTGAAAATTGGCTTCTTTTTTGTTTTAGTAAAAACATTCAACATTCCAAAAAATCAATTTCCTAGTTAAATAGGAAACTGGCACATTACAATATAATAACCATGGCCGAGATCTAAATAAAGCTTCCAATACGCCCAATCATCCCTATTTTACAAATTTGTAATGATTTCAACAGTTTTATTATAGCAAAACATAAACATACAACTTTACATTCCATTACATTTCAGCCACTTACCATTCTTTTTAACACATTTGTAATCATTACAAATTTATAAAGTCGAATTATCAACAATCAAATAAGGACTCTAACTACTTATCAACAACCTGCCTGTTTTTAGTTTTTTTAACAAAGTAGCTGTTCTTTTGTTTGTTATAAATAACTATTTTTGCAACGTGATAATGGACTATGATACGATACGGAGGATTTCGTTTGGATGATCTGTTTTGTAGAGTATGCGAAATAATCAAGACAAAAAGGATTGAAAACGACTATATTATTCTTATGAAGAAAATTTTTGTATCGGCGTTGACCGTACTAAATCTTTTATTCGCTTCTGCTCAAGAAGGGCAGATGAACGTCTCTTTTGCTCCAGCAAGTGGTGCTGTTGAGACAACTACAGAGATTGAAAGCAAACCAGTTGAAACACAACCGGTAGTTTCAACACAAAACCAATCTACTCAAAGTGAGACGGCAGCTCAGCCAGTATCGCAATCTGCAACTACACAGTCAGTTTCTCAGCCAGCGACACAGAGTTATGCATCAGCACAGTCGGCAGGATCAACATCATCTTCTTCATCAAGTTCAGATGATTACGATTCAGACTTTTTCGCGTCAAATAATGAAGCTGGTGCTGCAAATGATGAACTCAGAAATTCATTCGGAATCAGATTCGGATATACTTCTTCTAGAGTAACGTCATATGGCGTTTATTCAGGTGCTGTCTCAGGCTTCACATTCGGAGCTGTTGATCAGATCTGGTTTGGAGAGACAAACGTATTCGCTGAAATCGGATTATTTTTTGCACAGAAAGGATACTCACTTGACTATTTTGAGCCAAGCAAAACAAAACTCAACTACTTAGAGTTTCCTGTTTTAATTTGTCATAGAATAGGTCGCGAGACTCTTTCTATCACAGCTAAAGCCGGTGGATATCTCTCTTGTGGTATTAAAGGTACATTGAACACTTATGTGTCAGATAGTCCTGCCGCAATAGATTTGTTCAAGGCAGAACATGAATACGACCTATATAAAGAAGGTGCAATAAGTCGTTTCGACGCGGGAGCAAGATTCGGACTTGCCATTGTGGTCGGAAAAGTCATGTTGGGATGCCGATACGACTTGGGTCTATACAAGATAGACAAGAAGGATATAATATATGGAGACAACGAACTAATGCTTGGATACAAACACTTGCAGAATAGAAGTGTTCAGGTATTAATGGGTATCAATTTCAATTAATAGGATTTAATCATGAGACTTAACAATATAATCAAAGCTCTACCTTTCGTATTAGGTCTTTCTATATTCGCTGGTTGCGAAGAGAGAGATGATATATCAGACAGAAACAGACTATACAGACTTGAGGATAGATTCACTGCACTTGAAAAATTGTGTAACACTATCAACAAGAATTCAGAAAATATCAAAAAGCTTCTTCAGGAGCAGGCGAAAAAAGTCAGCATCTCTACTGTCTATAAAATGGAAAATGGTTACATTATTTCATTCACAGACGGTGAGTATGTAGAATTACACAACGGAAAAGATGGAGAAAAGGGTAAAGATGGTGTTGTGACTGACCCTGAAGGAAATCCAAGTGTGCCTATTATTGGTGTTAAGATAGCTGAAGATGGTCTACACTATTGGACTCTTAACGGCGAATGGCTTCTTGACGAAAAAGGCAAGATGGTTTTGGCCGAAGGTACAAAAGGAGACAAAGGAGAAAAGGGTGAAGATGGCGAAGGCGGCGGAGGCATCACTCCTTTGATGAAGATTGAAAACGGATTCTGGATGGTATCTTACGATGAGGGAGCAACTTGGGAAGTTCTAGGTCAAGCAACAGGTGAAGATGGTAAAGATGGTGTTGATGGTATCTGCCCTGAACTAAAAATCGATAATGGAGTTTGGTATATCAGCTACGACAAAGGTATAACTTGGGAAGCTATCGGTTCAGCTGTAGGACAGGATGGTAAAACTCCTGCATTGAAGATTGAAAATGGTAATTTGATGATCTCATGGGACAAGGGAGTAACTTGGGAACCAGTTGAAGGAGGTGATGTATTCCAGGGTGTAACTAAGCCAGGTACTGGTGTTGCTCAGGGACACACATGGATAGATCTTGGTCTACCAAGCGGAAACTTGTGGGCATCATGTAACGTTGGAGCAAAAACTCCTTCTGAATGGGGAGACTATTTTGCTTGGGGAGACACAGCCACAAAGGCTGAATACGCATCAACAAACTGTCCTACATTCGGTAAGACTGTCGACATCCTTAACCTTGCTGGATACACTAAGGGAGGTGAGCTAGTTGAAAAATACGACGCTGCTCAGCACAACTGGGGTGCGTCTTGGAAGATTCCTACAAGAAGCGACTTCACAGAGTTGATTAACGAATGTACTTGGACTTGGACAGTTCAGGGTAACGTTGAAGGATACGAGATCAAGAGTAAGAAGGAAGGAAACGACAACTCAATCTTCCTACCTGCTGCAGGTAGCCGAGACTTGTACGACATCAGAAACCAGGGTGCTACAGGTTGGTATTGGGCAAACACAGCATACAGCGGCAACGATTACTTGAGCTGGAGTTTGACATTCAACAAAGACGAGGGAATCCAAACATCTCCGTTGAGCCGACGAAGCGGATTCACAATTCGTGCAATCTACGTAGAAAAGTAAAAACGTAAACAATAACGATATCAAAAAGAGGTGCTGATAATTCAGTGCCTCTTTTTGTGTTGTTAATGTCTAGTCCTGAAATAGCGTTACAAAAAAAGAGACGTTATGAAAGAAAAAGAAAACGGTTACGTGAAGCGAACGCAGAAGGACTACAGCATGAGCTTCAAATTGTCAGTAGTTAAAGAAGTGGAGACGACAGACATCG
>JAZUGF010000054.1:0-10314 GCA_045641065.1 Paludibacteraceae bacterium
ATTTGCCCCGTCACGACATCACTTATCAGACGTTGCTTATACTCTTTCAAATGCTCTATCTCCTTTGTTACCTTCGCAACAAGAGTGTCTATCTTGCTCGTTTTGTCGTTGATATATGCAACAATTTCTTGTTGTTCTGAAATCGGAGGTAATAAGAATGGTATAGATTTTAATCCGATAGGAGACAAATCCCATTGGTCAACTCTAATACCTTTAGAATATTGACCAAAGAATGATACGTACAGTTTACTTCTAATTGCTGTACTAAAAAAATCTTGACTTACACCCTTGAGTTTACAAGTGTAATATGCAGGACTTACTATACCTTCGTGACGAGACACTCCATACGAACCTTGCCAAGATTTCATTTTGTTAATCACAAAATCTCCTTCTTGGATATATTTGTATCCACTCAAATCCTCTGGAATAAAGTTGTGGTTTTCTTCTTTTGATTCAGTGTTTCTAACAATTACACCTTGTTCTCTTGTGACAGAAAGAAGTTGTTTGTCTCCGTGTCCCTTTTCAGAAAAAATTGTCAAGAATTTTCGTAAAGTTGCCACTTCCCAATGCTCCGGCACTTCGGGCAACCAAGCAATTCCCGTCTCCTTCATCTTCACATTCGGATTCAGTCCACGAGTGACAGCATCAGCAATAACACGTTGCTTCATCTCGCCAAGCAACTCGACCTCTTTCTCCTTCTTCTCTATCCACTCGTCTATCTTCGCACACTTGTCGTCAAGGTATGTGACTATGGAGTGTTGTTCGGAAAGTGGAGGAAGGGGAATATATAATTGAGCAATAAAACCACTTGATACCCTTGGCATTTTCGCTCCATATGTAGATGCATTACAAATATTTGTAAATCCATTGCTAAGCATCATATATTTTGCAAATGCTGGATTGTATTGTTTTTCTACCTTGTATACAAAGAAATCTCCGACAGCATTTCCTTCAAATTCGGCAAGCCAAACTTTGCACAAATATGGTCTAAGTTTGCCATAAACAATATCGCCCTTGTTGAAATCAACCCCATCGCCATCAAATATTGTGTCTGTTGGTATATACTTTCCAGTAAAACCTTCGATGTTTTCCAACCCAATTTTTGTAGCTCGTTTTGAAGCGTTATTTTTTAGTGCCAAAACATATTTACTGCGAATACACCCCCAATGACTTGGAATCACCCCAAGCCATTGAACACCACTATCCTTATATGTATCGTATCGTTGTGCCATACCTTACTTCATCTTATAAGTCCTATTCTTGTTTGCACCATCAGTAGTTATCTTACCCTCCTTAACAAGTTCAGCAAGATAGTCACGGGTACGGGATGCTTTCAAACCAACATAATCGGCGATAACGCTTGCCTTTACATTAGGATTGTCGGCGATAAACGACAATATAGCCTCCTTTTTATCACCGATTTTGCCAGTTTCGGTTGATTTATCGCCGATATTATCACCGACGGAATCTTTGTAATTGTCTATATCATTTTGTATGTGTCTGCAATGAAGCGAAGTCATACAGTCAAGAAAAATGCTGATGTCGTCATTCTCTCTGGTATCAATAAGAGCCTGAATATAGTCAGCCTTGTCCTGCTTCAACACTTTTGTTGGCAAGACTCCATACTCCATCTGCAAAAGATTCATCAGCAATCGGGATGTGCGTCCGTTTCCATCTGCCCACGGATGAATGGTCACCAATTCAAAATGAGCCCAAAAACTTAATTCGTACACTCCGACAACATCATTGGCATCAATGCTCTTTCTGCGTTGATTCAACTCCTTGCAGAAAGCCTCCAACTTGGCTGGAACTTTCTGATAGTTCATATACGACTTGCCACCCATACCTGCTGTCACATTCAATTTTCTCAACTCGCCCTTTGCAGCGGAAAAATCACCTGCTATCGGATGGTATTCTCCTCCGGTGCGAGCCATAACTTTAGACGCAAGTAGGATTAGCCAGTCAACTGTAATATCCCCGTGTTTTTTAATCCACTCTTTCCCATAGTCGTAAGCAGACTTCAGGTCGAGGTTCATCATCTGCTCAATCATAGTGCGTTTGCTCGATGTGATTCCCTCGTCAAACAACAACTGTGCCTCTACCTCGGTCACTGTGCTTCCTTCTATGGCAGTGGAATGGGTAATGATGCTATACAGATAGAACTTTTCATAATCTATCTGTTCTGAAATGCCCAACTCTTTATGCTGTTTCAGTAGGTCAACAAGTATTTCTTTGTTGTTTTTTCCCATACCTTACTTCATAATCTCGTCCAACAATCCATCGGTGTCCTTCTCAATGCCACGGATATCTTCCATAATGGCATCAAGAGTACGAAGCTGAACAGGTTTATAGAAATACTTTGTGAACGATAGTTCGTAGCCGACGATTGGTTCACCGAACTCTGCCTCGTCATCGTATGGTTTCACTTCCTTTTCATAGAATGCCTGAATACCACCGTCGTACAACAAAGGAATTTGCTCCACTTCGCTACGGTTGGCAGCCATAACGGGTTTGCCCTTCTTCAAGACAATGTTGCCATCTTTGTCTCTCTTTGGTCGTAGTACAGGCACTTGCCAATATCCGAACTCCTCATTCTTGAAGATTTTGCTTTCGGGAGTCTCCTGGAAGTCAAGCAATAGTTGGATGATACGCTTACGGTCTTCGTCTGATGTCTCGCAATTCTTCTCTCCAAGATTCTTGCGAAGTGGAGTTGAAATATTTGTTGCGTCTATCAACTGGACGTACCCTTTACGTCGATCTTCCTTTCTATTGGTGATAACCCAAATATATGTGCCGATACCCGTATTATAGAAATCCTTTTCTGGCATTGCCACAATCGCCTCAAGCAAATCATTCTCGATTATATACTTTCGTAGGTTGCTTTCTCCACCACCTGCGTTGCCAGTAAATAATGAACTTCCATTATGTACTTCGACGATACGAGTACCCAACGGAGTATCTTTCATTTTACTTATGTTGTTGGCAAGGAATAGCATCTGACAGTCGCCAATATCGGGAAGAAGACTATTCTCTCCGTCGAAGAAACGAGGGTCGTTGACTTCCTTCTTATCTCCGATGCCCCAATTCTTCAAGTCCTCTTTCCAAGGTGTGCCGAATGGTGGGTTGGATATGCAAAAGTCGAAAGTCTCACCTGCGTGTCCGTCCTGACTTATTGTAGAACCAAATGCGATATATTGGTGGTCGACGCTGCCAATTCTATAAGAAAACTTGTTGATGTTGCCACTAATCATAAGGTCAGCCTTGCAAGTGGCGTATGTATCGGGCTGCAACTCCTGACCGAAGATGTTCGTGCGAACTCGCTTGTTTTGTTCATTGGCGATACGTTCAATCTCTTCTTGTGCGATGGTCAAGATACCACCCGTTCCACAAGCACCGTCGTAGATAGTATATGTGTTGTCAGTGATTTTATCCTTGATTGGCTCGATGGCAAGTTGACCAAGCAGACGGACATAGTCACGTGGTGTGAAGTGTTCTCCAGCCTCAGTCACGTTGTTCTCCTCATTGAACTTACGAAGCAACTCCTCAAAAATAGTTCCCATAGTATGGTTATCAAGAGCAGGAAGACGCTCTGTGCCATCATCAGAAAGAACGGGATTAGAAGAGAGGTTGATATTGTCGTCAGTAAACTTCTCAAGCAACGAACCCAAGCGACCTGCATCGGTAAGGTTGTCCACCTGCTGACGTAACTTAAACTTGTCAATAATATCTTGAACGTCTTGTGAGAAACCGTTGAAATACTCAATGACATTCATCTTCAAGCGTTGAGGGTCAATCTCATTCTTCAAAGACTTCATCGTGAATGCCGACGTATTGTAGAACGGGAATCCCGTCACTTGTGTAAGGAACGGAGTGTAGTCCACCATATTGTGGTCATCGCAGAATTTCTTCTTTTCCAACACAGCATCCTTGGTAGGTTCAAGTAGCACATCAATACGACGCAAAACCATAAAGGGAAGAATGATTTTCTTGTAATCACCCTTCTCGAATGCGTGAACTAACACATCGTTAGCGATGTTCCATATAAATGCGAATAGTGCGTTGTATTGCTTGCTTTCCATAGTTGATTCCTTATAGTGGAATTATTTGTTGACGTTATTTCTATCCCACTCAGGTCTTCTCGTCGTTATTAATTCCGATTTTTTTATTATTACACGGTCATTTTCGTAAGGCTTGTCAAATTTATAATTTACAAGGTATTTATATCTTACCCCCAATGATCCATCGTTCATTTCGTGTTCCTGGCAATCAAATAGTGACTTTAGATTTCCGTAATAAAAATCCTCACCACTTTCCTTAAAGTGGAGATGAATAACGTTACGTATTTTCTTGTTGTCACACATAAATTATTTGATTACGCCCCCTAATTTACGATTTTTTCATAGGTGATCCACCTTGCAAACCGAAATAAATAAACTAATTCTATATCAATACTGAAATATATTAATTATTTCAGTATATTTGCAGTGTTGAATTTCACAAATCAGTCAAAAAAGTGTGTTCAATGGAAAATGTATTCAAATAATTCAATGAGAACACACTTAAGTTCAAACCATTTAAAACAAAGATTAATATGAACACATCAGCGGTAATTTATGCAAGAGTTAGTTCTACAACTGACAGACAATCGACAGACAGACAAGTGGAAGATTTAAGATGCTATGCAAACAAAAACAGCCTCAACGTTGAAGCTACATTTACTGAGCATATTTCTGGTGCTACAAAGAACGAAGAACGTCAAGAACTACAAGATTGTTTGAGTTATTGTGTCGCAAATGGTGTAGGTACAATATTAATGAATGAACTATCTCGTTGTGGAAGATGTTGTGATGAGGTGTTGGCAACCGTTCGCTACTGCAAGGAGAACAATCTGAACATCTACTTTCAGAAAGAGGGATTGAGCATATTCCAAGCCGACGGTAAACCCAACCCATTCCTAAATATTTTCATCAGCGTTCTTGGTACTTGTGCAGAGTTAGAGCGTGAATCCATCAAATTCAGATTGGCCAGTGGTAGGGCTAAAGCTATCAAGGATGGTGTCAAGATGGGTAGAAAAGTGGGATATCGCAAGCCGACGGAAGAGAAGAAGATGGAATATAAGTCGGTATTAAGAGAATTGCGTGCTGGAACATCGGTGAGGAAGACAGCCAAGATATGCGGAGTTGGAGTCAGTACAGTGCAGAGGTTAAAGGTGGAATTTGGAATGTGATGAGGCTAAAAAATAAAAGGCTACCCATATCAAATAGGATAGCCTTTCTCGTCAATTATCATCAAAAAATCATATCTACCATATCAGCAGCCTCAATTTGCTTCTCAGGTAAGATGTCAAGGTAAATCTGTGTAGTCTTGATATCCGTATGACCTAAAAGTTTACTCACATCATAAATGTTCTTACTTTTTGCAAGAAGATTAACAGCAAACGTATGACGTGCAGAATGAAACGAAATGTTCTTATGAATACCAGATTTTGCAAGTGCCCTTCTAATGCAATCTCGCACATATTGATTAGTCACTCTTTGATTAAAGATGAAGCCTTCTTGTTCGGATGGTTGCCCAATTAAGGTCAATGCTTTTTGAGATAGGTATTGTCTCACCCACTCCTTAGTTTTCTGCATTTTTATTTCAAAATAACACCGTCCAGTTCTAAGGTCAGTTTTAATATCCTCCCATCTCAAGTTTATGACATCACCGAATCTCAACCCAGTGTAACAAGAAAATAGGAATAATTTCAACGCTTCTTTTTGCTTGTCAGTATTCAAAGTAAATTTTGACTCCAATAGTTTCAATTCATCCACAGTTAGATATTCCCTTTTTACCCTTTTGGCTTTGGGTTTCTCCTCTTTAGCCAAATCCTCATATGGGTTGTAGGCAATAAGTTTATCTCTTTTTGCTTGTGTCAACACCGCTGTCAACAAAATGCTATATTGCTTAATTGACGTATCTTTCAAGCCATACAACGAGTCAAAAAACGACAACAACCACTTTCTATTGACATCACAAATATTTGTTAGTGGAGCGTACTTTTCAATTTTAGCCGCCAACGACAAGTAATGTTTTCTGGTGCTAATAGACTTTTTGCTCGTTACTTGCAACTGTCTGATATATTCAACCAATAGCAATTTGGGCTGAGGCTCTTCAACCTGGTCAAATATAGTTTCCCCAGTAAGCAATTCAACTGTTCTTTCTCTCTTCAATTTCTCGACCGAATCTCTGACAAACGTATTATGTTTCTTACCTTCACGAGTTGTCTCAGGTACTAATACCAGTCCTGTATTTTCTTGTACTCTTTTTCCATTGGGCAACGTATATAACAAATATAAAGTTGTTCCATTGGTACGAGCTCTCTCCAAAACCTTTACATATTCCTTCTTAAATTGAGCTTTATGCATATCGTTCTTTTTTCCACTTTCTCTAAATATAGGATTCAAGCAGAAAAAAACACGATTCCGTTATGAGCGTGCAACAAATATGCAACAAATGTGTACCGTCAAATATAAATAAAAACAAAAAAGCATCTGCAATACCATTGCAAATGCCTTATTATTAGCTCTGTAATTTGTATATGTTTGTAATCGTTTCTATAAAAACCGCTACTTATACAAACACAAATTCCTCTATATAGTCTACTGACAAACAGTAGTATTATGCAATTTATATCGTTACATACAACAAATGTGCAACACTTTAGATCATTTGTTGGAATATAACAATCAATGGTTTCGGATGCAAAAGTACAAAAAAAACGCATTTGCATTAAGCATATTTTAGAGGAAAAAGTAAGATGAAAATGTTTATATAATATTCCTAAAAATGAATCCTCATCAAAATTTCGTGAGTGTTGGAAGGTAATAAGTTGTATTTTCCTATATTGAAACTATATGCGTACCCAACACTAAATCTCTTTGTGTCAACCCCTAGTGTAACCGACATCATTGACATTTTACTGAAATTCCCAAAATCTGGGTTCCATGTCAAACCTCCCCAAAAAGTCTTGTTTATGAATAACATGCCTCCAATCTCTCCATTATTTACCTGGTGTTGGTGAACGTATGAAATCATTGGAGCTACGTCCAACAAGTCTGACACTTCAAAAAGCGTTCGAGCATAAACATAAAAATGTCTTCCTTTTTTGAATGTGGTTGGCTCTGCTCCAAACAAATGTGTGAGAGACGCACCTACCATCCAACGTTTAGAAGTCAACTCAACGCCAAAGTTTGCGTCGGGTGAGAGTTCCGTCGTCTTATCTTTTACAAATTTTGACGCCGAGGGTTCATTATCTCTCAGAATATTCTCTTGTGGATCAAAACTGCCAACATTAATTCCTCCAGACAATCCCATCGATAGGATATAGTTTTCATTTAGATCTATATGATACGCATAGACCACCTGAATGTTCGACTGACTATTCCCCACTCCCAATTTATCCTCGTTGACAGTCAATCCGAAACTAGAGCGAATGGGATCGTTGTAGTATGAGAAATTTAATAATCCCGTCCTAGGTGAATTGTCAACTCCTACCCACTGCAGGCGACCAATTAAAAAGGCATTGAAACGGTTGTTGTTTCCTGTTCCAGCCGGATTGATATTCATTCTGGAGAATATCTGTTGCGACACCATTAGATCTTGCTGTGCATGAATCTCCGTAGTGAAAATCATTGTCAACAGGGACGCAAGTAATTTTATATATATTCTATTCATCTCTCAAACATTTAATCAACCAGAATAATTTCCACACGACGATTCTTTTGATGTTCATCTTCTGTCTGTGCATTTTTCACTACCGGACGTGTCTCTCCCTCTCCAGAAATAATCAACCGTTTGCGATCAATCTTATTCTTGACCAACGCATTCTCAATCTGCTTTGATCTTCTAAGGCTTAACTCCTGATTATAATCATCGTCACCTCGTTCGTCAGTATGTCCAACCAGAGAAAATCTGTTTTCAGGATATTGACCTATGAATTCAAGAATAACCTTAAGATCTTCTTTGTATTCACCTTTAATGATATCAGAATCATAGTCAAAATAAAAGATCATCTTCTTAAAGCCAGCCACGACATGTCGTGATGCCATGACCATAGTGTCGGGATTCTGATCGAAAATCAGATTCAGACTTTTCCTAGAAAGAGGCAGTTTGATATTTTTTTGATCTAATGTCAAAGCAGCCAACACCTTTTGATTCTCATCTTGCTGAGCGTTGACTGGCTGACTAGACTCCGCAATCACGTCATTAGTTGTTGCGCTTGCAAAATTCTGGAATAGTCTAGTCTTTTCCCCTCCAGCAGGCATACCTATGTAGACGTGGGACAAGCCATCTTCGACGTGGACTGTGTCGTTCTGTCGGTTGGAAGAAAATGTGATTCTGCCATCTTTTCTGATGTATGGATTCTCCTCGTCGGCATCGGAATTGATGTTTTTTCCTAATCGTTGAGGTTTGGAAAACGCATTGCCTCTTTTTTGTGAGCAGTAGATATCTCTACCTTTCGAACCTTTCAGGTTAGCAGAAAAGTAGAGAGTCTTTCCATCCTTAGACAAAGCCGGATTACTTAATCTGACATTGTCATCTGGTTTGTAGTGCCAACTTGCGTACACAAAACCTCCATGTTCGTATTCTTCTCTCTTTACAATAGTTCCTGGAATTTCAAGAAGACGTGTCGACGCCACTTTCCCACTCTTCACCTTCGTCTCCATCATCTTGCCATTCCGAGTGTAGTAGTAGGTATCATTCCCGTCGTAAGCAATTTGACCTTCCGCATTAAAACTAGACAACAACGCGTCGTATTTCACATCCGACAAATTATTCATCTCGTCGATCTTTGCCACATAAACACCATCCCCTTTCTTTACCGCCACAATAGAATCAGAGATATGAGAAACACTCTCAAAATCAGACACATTTATATATTTACCGGCGAAATTGCATTCCTGACTTTCAGTTGCAAATAAGAAACAAGAGAAAGATAGAAACGTAAATACAACTATATTTTTCATTTTGTTTTCTTTTTTATTCCTTATACAATTGAATAGTACCTTTCTTTACTTTACCATCTTTCATTGTAATAGAGTAGATGTAAACTCCTGCATCCGCAAGTTCTCCCTTGTATTTTCCATCCCAACCATTCGAGGAGACACAGATTACGTCCCCCACTCTATTGTAGATGACTACTGAATAACCGGGCATAAAATCATCGTTAGCACCATCAGCCTCCGTTGGAGTGAAAACGGTAGGGATGACGGTATTGTCTTCCATGGTAACGGGTTTTATGACTTTAAGTTTAATAATATTGGACAAAACCCTTCTTTCATCCAAATAGTATCCGTCATTTTTTTCTATGGCTGCTACAAAATAGTAAACATTGTCGTTTTTTGAATCTACAACAAAAGAGACTTCATTAGTAAAAAAACCAAAAATATCTTGCTTTGTATCTGCAAATAAGGAACTGAACGATACGGTTTCCATAATTGGATTTCCAGTATATCTTTCTCTATCTCCACTCCATATCATAAACAAAAGATCCTCTTCGACCAAGTTGTGTGTTGTGATTTTAAGAGTTACCGTATCCTTGTAATTTACACTAGAAGAGATTACGTCTTCAAATTCTATGTGGACACTTCTATGACACTCGCAATTTCCAATATAATATTCTATCTGAATCACATTGTTACTATCATATTTTGATTTAACAGTGACCGTCACCATTCCTGTTTTGCCTGAAGAATTAGCGGTAAGAAAGCCTGTGCTTGAAATTGTCGCCAAACTTTCATCGTCCACAGAATAACTAAATTCATCCGCGTAAAAATTGAATAGATCAATGCGAGCTAAAACACTGGTTGACTCTCCATTTTCTATACATTTAACGGTTGAAAGGATAAGAGGGGGCCATTCTCCCGCAAAAGACGACGGAATATAATTTACAAACAAGATGCAAATTATACTTAATTTTATGAATACTGATTTCATTGATTTATGTTTATTTATTCGCATTTACAACTGTCTAAACAATTTTTTCTAACAAGCATAATACAAAAGTAAAACTAAAAACAATAAATTCGCAATAAAATTTGACCTATAGGTCAAATTGCGTGGTGCGACATGTTCAAATCCCTTATGGTGTAAGGGGAAAATGGCAATTCAAAAGTTTGAAACAACAAATCGACGAACAAAATCATTCAATAGGTCAAATTGCGTGGTGAAATAGTGTCAAATCCATAGTATAGACTAACTTGCTGAGAGTTTCAAAACTCAAAAAAAGTGTTATGAATAGAAGCAAGTGTCCAGTATGCGGATCAACAAACA
>JAZUGF010000055.1:0-47652 GCA_045641065.1 Paludibacteraceae bacterium
CGGGACATAACTTGAACTTGACCACGATCGTGTTGCGTATGCACTACTTATGCCACTAAAAACGCAGCATAATACCACAATAAATTTTAATACAAATTTGTCCATATATTAAACCCCCTATTACAATATTACCAATTCGAAATACATATGTTAGTGTTATTAGAATAGGCAAAAATAGCAATATTTTCAAAAATCGACCCAAGATTTGTTAAAAAATGTAGATTTTTGGATGATGTATTTACTATGAAACAAAAAAGGACAGGTATGAAACCTGCCCCTACAAAAAACACGAATTGTCATAAATTTTCCACGAATTAAATCAAAAAAAGACGGGGACATGCCCCGTCTCTACAATGTTTTGCTTATTTCAAAATAATCAACTCTGTCTTGCCATTGTTGAATTTCACTGCGTAAATTCCTGCTGGCAAACCGTTTGCTTTGATCTGTTTTGCAGCCTCGACGCTGCCGTTCGTAACAATTGTAGCCAAACGTCTTCCCATCATATCCACTACAGTGGCTTCTGTTGGCTCAGAGACGATGTCAATGTTATTAGCTAGTTCATCAAGTGCATCTTTTGACTCTGCAAACGCAATCCAGTCGATATTCGCATATGCTCCACTGATTCTGACGCGTAGGATATGTTCACCTGCCTCGATTGTTGATGTCTTACCTTCTGCCAAAGTGTAAGTGTTCCAGTTGTCAGTCTGTGGAATTTTCACTGTATCTGCAACTTGCTTGCCGTCGATCATTAGAATGAAACTTGAGAAATCCAATCCACTTGCTACATGTGCTCTGTAGAAATATGATGCTGATTTCTCAACTACGATTGAATACTCTGTCCATTCGCCTTCCTGTGTATAGCCGATAGCATAACCCTTTGAATCACCAAGTGAGTCAACAGTTACAATATCCACACCGTCGTTGCGGTATGCCTCTCCCTGATTCTCTACATCCTTATCGTAGTATGCAATTCCTGCTCCACCTAAATCGTAGTTCTCCATCTCTATCTTTCCAGGTAGGATGACTGCCGACTCATATGGCTCCTGTGGAATGGCCTCTGCAAAGTTTGGCAACGGAATCTCTTTCTGCTTGATGCTCTTGTATTTTGATTCGATACCTGCTCTGCTAATCACACCTTGGTCAGAACCATCATTATCATGAGCATAGTTATCTCCACATTGGTTACAAGCTGTTCCCTTAGGAGCATTCACAGCCACATTGTATGCAATTTCAAATCCACTTGTTCCTTCGTCCTGATAGATAGGGCAAGTCCAGTAGTCGGCCCAATCAGAACCGTTGATATCGTGGCTGTAGTTGTACATGATCTGACCATTCTTGCCTTGGTTTGATAGGGTATAGATAGCAGCACCGTCGCAAAGCAATCTTGCTATATGGTGGATTTCATTGTAATTGATCTTGTTTCCATCCATTGCAGTCTGACCCTTTGTCCAACCGAATCCGACTGAGATTCCAGAATAGTTGGCATACGAAACCTCGTTATGCTCAATCACGACATATCTTGGATAACCTCCAAGGATAGGCACACCACCCTGAATCTCATTAGTTGTATTGTGGACGTAGTTGTTCTTAACTGTGTCACGAGTACAGATTTCATCTTTATCTGCTGGGTTATAACCCTTGTGGATCTCAGTCAATGAATCTGGAGCAAACTTACCGATTGAGATACTTGAACCACCAATCTCTGTGAAGACGTTGCCCTCTATACGAGTGTCATTAGTTCCGGATGTGAAATCCAAACCAGTTGCTGCCATCTGAGTGAAGATGTTATCCTCAAAAATCACACGGCTTGCGTTTGTCACCTCAATACCTGCAGCTGGGTGCCATAGCATAAACTCATTTGATTTCAAAAGTCCACGCCAGTCTTCCACCACGTTTACTGCAAACTGTCCAGCCTGTAGGTTAAGGAATCCTTCGTTGCTTGGACGCATATAGTTAGTGTGGGCGAACACAATTCCGCTAAATGAAATGTTCTGCACCTTCTCCTTTGTGTTTGCTCCCTTCACCTCAATTAGAGTCTCAACATTTGGAGCCACCACATTGGCAGTTGTCATATCCTCACCCTCACGTGGCATATAGTAAAGAGTGTTGGAATCTTCGTCAAGATACCACTCTCCAGCCATATCCAAAAGAGACATGTCGTTCTCAAGGTAGTAGCACTGCTGCTTTGGAGGATTACTCATGAATGCAGTTCCAAGCATAGGATAAGCTCTACGGAACAAACGAGTACGTTCAGGATCCTGTGGAATAATCTTGCAAGTATTGCCGTTGTACTTCACTTCGTCGATTCTCAACACCTGGTCTGCCCAAGCCACCATCACATGAATCTCAGCCTTTTTCTGATTCTCAAGTTGCTTGATTTGATCTGTGTAGACGTCGAACGCTCTACCAACTGTATCAACTTTAGCAAGACGGTTGAAGTAGTGGTCTCCGTTTGGCTTACAGTTTGGATGACGAGCACGGATTGCTTTCTTACCGTTGACATACAACTGACGGAAACGATTCACAACATCCTTTGCACACCAGATGTTTCTCTCTGCATCGTAAAGTTCCCAACCGTTTACTGGCACACCACCAGTCACCAACGGAGTCTCGCCTGGTGCAGCTTGATAGCGAACGAAATGTCCGTTAGTTCCACCGTCGGCATTAGACATATGCAAAGTGCTTGAAAGCTGATAAGTACCTTCATGAAGGTAGACGTTGATATCCTCCGACATCGACTTGTTGACTCCACGCACAGCACGTTGAGCCTGCTCCAATGTTTTGAATGGGGCAGCCATTGTTCCCTCAGCAGCATCGTTGCCGCTTGGAGAGACGTGGAAATCTATAGCATTGGCGTTGCTGACAAAGCAACCCATTAATGCTGCGAATATGTAATTATATCTTATTTTCATTTTGTGCATTTTATTTGGTATTTGTATATTTCGCCCAAAAAATATTTCTTTTAACGCTCGCCCTTCGGGCTCGCTTATGAGGACGGGGTTAGGGCGTTCCGCCCTTAACAATCCTCATTTTTGTCAATCGCCCCTAACCTTTGGATTAATCCAAGATTATCGAAATTCCTGCCTTTTCATCGGCTGATTTCAACACGTACACTCCCTTTTCAAATCCCTTCGCTTTCAAGATCTCTTTTGGAGCGACGGAATTGCTGACGTTGATTGAGCCAACCATCTTACCGTCGGCAGTATAAACTGAGTAGTCTCCATCAAGAATCTTGGCTGAAGCAATCTCCGATACGCCTGTCTCCTTATCTAAGAATTCAATCCAGTCGATGTTGATCCAGTCGCCTTCAATCTGAAGTTTCAAGATATGTTCACCCTCTGGTAAAACCTTAGTTGTCTTTGTCTCTGCAATTAAGTAAGACTCCCAGTTCTCCTCGTTTTCAGCAGTCTGGATGAAATCAGTGATTGGTTCATCGTCAAGATATAGTTTTATTCCCGCGTCGGCATTACCTGTTGACAATCTTGCACGGATCTTGTACTCGTCAGCAATCTTGATATTTACAGTATACTCAAGCCACTCCTCTTTTTGTGCGTAACCTACAGCATAACCGTCGATTTCATCGGATTTATAGATATCCACACCATCTTTACGGAATGCCTCTCCTCGATTCTGACCATCCTTATCGTAGTAAGCCTTACCTGATCCTCCAAGGTCGTACTCCTCTGCCTGGATCTTACCAGGGATCTCTGCTGCCTCACCGTTGAATGGAGACTGTGGAATATTGTGAGACTGGTCTACGAAATACCAGTAGTCAAACTCAAACATGTCGCTGTTCTGACCTGAGAAAGTGAAGAAGATATCGTGTAGACCTGTCACCATCATGACCTCTGCCTCTACCTCTTTCCATGTGTTATTTGTAGGGTCAATTTTGATAGAAGCTATCTTTTCACCGTCTTTTTTATCAAGGTGAACCTCCAAAGTCCCACCCTTGCCAGAAGCACAACGTACACCAGCAACAAACTTGAATGCACCTTCTTCACCGAAGTCTACAGCACGCACTTTAATGTAATCACCGTTGTCGATACCCTTAACGAAGATGTTGTTTCTGTCGTTGTAGTCCATACGCAAACCATGAGAGAATGCCTTTGTTTCAGCCTCTACTCTTGAATATGGATCAAGATTCTTCAACGGATTTTTTACACCAAGATTTGTGGCAGCAATCTTTGGAATAGAACCGTCGGCTCCATAAGTGAACTCCTCCATTGCACATGAACGAGTGAATCCACCTGTGTAACCTTCCTCACCTTTTAGATTCTGGTTGTGGTAGAAGTAGTATGCGTGACCTTTGAAATCAATCACACCTGAGTGGATAGTGAAGGCGAAGTTGTTAACCTCGTTGTGATTTCCACTTTCTTGGATGATTCCACGGAATGTCCAAGGACCTTCTGGACTATTACTTGTGGCATAAGAGATCTTCTCAGGCACACCATGAGAAGCGTAGATCATATAGTAAGTGTTGCCATGTTTGTGAATCCATGGCCCCTCAGTGTATTTATAATCAGAATCAGCAGTAAGATTAGTTTGGTGGATCTGGCCATCGATAGTCACCATATCTTTATTAAGCTTACACCAATAAAGTTTTGGATTACCCCAGTATAGGTAAGCTTGGCCATCATCATTAATGAAGACAGTAGGATCGATATAATCCCAGTTTGGTCCGGCAAGAGGTTTGCCGATAGCATCCTTATAAGGTCCAGCCGGATGATCAGCCACAGCCACACCGATAGCGCGAGGACCCTTATTTGTTGTAGTCACATAGAAATAATACTTGCCATCTCTCTCAATCATCTGAGAAGCCCAAGCCGCATCCTTGTCGGCCCAAGCAAAACCATTATTCTTAATTGGAACACCACGGTCAGTCCAGTTCACCATGTCGACAGAAGAGAACACTCTCCACTGGTTCATTGTGAAATAATCCACTCCATCCTCATCGTGAGATGTGAAGACGAAGACAGTATCTCCGATCACCACTGGTGCCGGGTCTGCGGTAAAGTCCGTTTGGAAGATCGGATTGTCCGCCAAGATTGATGCAGACGTCATAATAGACGCAACTGTGAGTAAATAGTTTTTCATAGTCTAGTATTAGAAAGTTATCATTTATGTAGGGGCGATACCCTTGTGGTCGCCTATCTTATTACGTTGCCAAAATTAAATAACACTACAAAATGGGGTTTGCAAAATAGATTGTTTGCTTAACAAAAATGGTTTTATACTGTGTTTGTTACAAACGACAACGTTGGAAAATAAATACATTCGCGACCAACGGTAGATTTATTGCTTTGTAAAAATCAACCATTGGCTATTTAAAACAACCGTTCCACGGTTGAGGAGTCAATATTCTCATACCGTGGAACGGTTATTTCTGCCAGACCATGGTTGACAAACGTCGTAGACGGTTGGCTACCGTGGCGGCTTTCAAGGTTTAGAATGTGTTATATTGTAGGGTATTATGTTTTTCGTTTTCGTTATCGTTATCGTTTTCGTTATCGTTTTCGTTATCGTTATCGTTTTCGTTATCGTTTTCGTTATTTAATTATGATTCTCTCATAATAATATCTATTGTCAGTCTCTACTCTCAACATATAGACACCTGATGCAAGAGAAGAAACACTGATGGAATGGCTCATTTTGCAAATGATTCTGTCGTTTCCTGCCATATCAGTGATGTAAACTAATGCATTTGGAAGAAGAGCACCGTCGACATACACGCTAATCTTATCATTTGCAGGATTTGGACAAACGGTAATGCCTTTGACATTCTCTATCTGCTCAACATTTGTAGGCTCAACTCCAATAACTACCGTCAATGTTTTATCACCCTGTAGCCAAGCAAAATCTGCGGATGTATATACACCTGCTGGCAAATGATGTGACTTTTCATCATTCATTATTACAATGGCGTAGTCAACTGTCAAATTCTCATTAAGAATAACGTTGCCTAATTCAGATACGTATAATGTATCAGTTGTATTGACTGCATTATTTACTAAAGTAGCACTATCTTTAACCACAACACCAGACATGCCTGCTGAATTTCCCACATTCAAACTCAAAATTCCTTTGTTCACAATGTACATTCCAAGGAACTTTTCTGCAGACATATTGATGTCAAGAGTTCCGACATTATCCTTGATTATGTTTCCATAACCCACGATTTCACCGCCTTTTAGAGTCAAGTGATGATCTGGAGACTTTGCTACAGACATCGTAGCGTCACCATTGATATCAAGACTCGCAATTGAAAGATCAAATTGAGTTGTGCTAGACGCTACGCTGATTCCACCTCCGTTGATCATAACGTCGGATAGGGTAGAGTTTCCACGTACACGAAGCTTTCCTCCATTTGCACATTCAATTCTCTGATCATATGTTCCGTTGATATCAACCTCACCAACTGTGATCTCAGCAGTATCTATGCCAGTAGGTGTTACTCCTCCGATCCAGTTGTTTGTGTCGCTCCAATCTGAATTCTCCGCTCCACGGTTATACACACGTCGTACTGGCTCACGCTTTATCACTTCTCCTGCCACATAGATATCTGGCTGAGCAATATTGTCAACACCTCCTCCAATATAATTAGAAAGGTGAGCTGGCTGATTGTATGAAGTATTCTGCCATGCAATGCCTAGACGATATACATAATCGTGCATAGGAGTGAACAGACGATGCTTAGTTTCAATTGTAGTAGAATAGATGTTGATCTTGCTTGGATCATTTGCGTCGTACAAGATTACCTCTTCACGCCAATCTCCAAAGATATCTGCAATCAAACATGGATTTGATTTTGTGCCGTTGACAGATGAACCATTGCCATATTCTCCCAACACAACCATATTTTCCTGCTTTTTAGTGTTTGGATTGAACTTGCCAATGAAAGCTCCTGTGCCTTGGCCATCAAAGATTTCATCCTGAAGATCTCCATCCCAATATAGACGGAAGTTTACGCTTGAACGGCTACCTACTTGCTGACCAGATTTGTTATAGTAGTACCCATCATTCGAACTACAGAATTCAAATCCTGGATTGTTAGGATCAACGTCGGCTGCGAAACCACGTCCGTTATCTGTACCTGTCTTCTTTCCGAATACGACCTGATTAGTACGTAGGTTTCTTAGCTCATAACCATATGCACTCGTTTTCTCCTCGTGGACAAACCAACCGTAGAAATCGTTGTCGTTAGGGAACATTCGGCTGACATGCATTGCGTCGCCATGTCCATAACCAGTGCGATACATCAATTTGCCATTATGATCGATAGTTGCACTACCATAGATGATCTCGTCGAATCCATCATTATCAATATCTGCGACGGAAATATTATGGAAACCCTCACCGTATGCACCTTGATTTTCAGTAGGGGAGTCGTGATACCATCTCTGGACAAGTTTGCCATTGATGAAATCGTATGCTGCAAGAGTGGAACGAGTGTAATATCCACGACACATCACTATGCTTGGGTGTTGACCGTCAAGATAAGCTGTGCAAGCCAAGAATCTGTCAACGCGATTACCATATTTGTCTCCCCAACTAGACACATTTCCTCTGCCAGGATTGTATGCGACGGTGTTGATCTCAGCACCTGTTTCTCCGTTGAATATTGTCAAATATTCAGATCCTGAAAGGATATATCCGTCGCTGTTTCTGAAAGAGGCATAAGGATTATCGTTGCCCATAATCACGTACTTGCCTGTGCCGTCCTTAGTTCCGGGTGCTGTCTTCATGACAACTTCACACTTCCCGTCGCCATCGTAGTCGTAAACTTGAAACTGGGTATAATGTGCACCAGCACGGATGTTCTGTCCAAGATCAATACGCCATAGCATCTTGCCATCAAGAGTATAGCAATCTACGTAGACGTTGCCTGTTGTTCCTTTTTGTGAATTATCTTTTGAATTGCTTGGCTCCCATTTTACGAAAAGCTCATACTTGCCATCGCCATCGGCATCGCCCACACTCATGTCGTTGGGCGTGTATGTGCATCCGCCAGTACCGTTGGCTGGGCGAGAAAGTTGGATGCTTTTCCACCATGAAGCCCATGGCTTGCAGACATCGCTTGTCTCAACTTCTTTCCCATCCACCACTGTTTTCACGATGTATGAAGATGAGATTGAACCTGTGTTATCCAAAAGATTGGTAGCACCTGTGATAGGCGAAGCATTCACAAGTGCACCGTTTCTATAAAGATTAAAAGCTGTTGATTTTTGGTCTGTGCCTAGAAAACGCCAACTGACAAAAACTCCATTGTCGGTTTTGACTGCATGGAGACCCCTGTCGAGGGCTTCCATTTGCCGCGAAGCGGACAAATTGGAAACCGACAGAAGTGTTGCAAAAAATAATGTATTAAACCCCTTGTTCATCAAATGCGTATAAATAGAGATATAGTGTTCGGTTTTTTCATATTGCAAATATCGGCATTATCTACATCATGGAAGTCCTAAAAAGTATCAAAGGAAAGGGATAAAAGTTTCATGATGAAAATTTTTCACGATTCCATCGGGGATTTTGTATTTTGAATGAAAAAATAACAAAAAAATGCACCGCCATTTGACGATGCATTTGATTATGTTTGAATGAAATCCGTATAGACTCTTTTGTTGGGTCAAGTCGTATATAATCTCCCTTTTTAATACAATCTAGGATTTAATTTAGCAAACTTAGTGACAAGATTTCCTTTGAAGTTTTTGTCTACAGATGGACTCACTAATGTACAATCTGGAGTATTACCGTCGCAATTCAGAATAACTACTATGTTATCTGGATCGCTTTCTGCAGTCTCTTTGTCGACGGGTGCATATGCCATTGTTCCGAATTTCATCAAGTATGTATAGCCTGTTGCTTCAGACATGACAAATTCTCCAGGAATGTTTGAAATTCTGAATTTCACAGTCTGGTTGTTGGTTGCGTGACTTCCAGATACGGAATCAACATCAAAAACGAAAGAACGTTTTCCAATAGATGCTATATAACGCTCTCCCTTCACCACAGTCAAAAGGGAATCCGCGAGTTTCACTACTGGATCAAGAAGTTCATGTGAGTGGGCACTCTCAAAATCTTTTTTGTTTGCTGTAACAGATAAGTTAGAACAAATATAATCACCTAAACCAGGCCAGTTGATTACCGGAACGTTTTCTGTGTTGTAAAAGATTTTTGCAGTTGTCATTGAGTCACCCAAACCGATCATGACAGAATTTTCTACAACTCCATATCTTCCTCTCTCTTCATAGTCGTAAAACTGAAGGTAGTCGCCAGCTAAGAAGCAGAAAAGATTATATCTTACTACTGAATCGTTTGTTTTGAATTCCAAGATTTCGGTGCCAGCCTCGTGGATACCATTTTCTGTTTCAAAATAAGAGTTGACAAAGACTTTACCTTTTATATCAAAATCAAATTTCATTACTTGATCATCCTCACTGCTGCAGGCAACTGTAAACATCGCTGCGACAAGGCAACCAACGGCCGAAGCCAAAACATTAAGCAATTTATTCATAAAATTTTCGGTATTATTTTTCCTTTTGTCCTAATAATTTATTTACAAATATACACACACTAACGCAGAAATACAATGATTTATGTCGAAATCAATATTTGTGCTCTAAAATAAATCTATCGACAACAATCCCTATCCTCTGATTTTTTCGTAAGCCTCATTAATCTTTGCCATCTTAGCCTCACACTCTTTAGCACGATCCGCATTCTTAAGCAAATCTGGATGATATTGCAACGCAAGATTATGATAGGCTTGTTTGATATCCTTGTCAGTCGCATTATCATCTAAGCCAAGAACAGCATAATATGGCTTCAAATGCGGCGGTACAAGTCGACGCTGGGATTCTTCCGTCTTCTCTTCTTTTGCTTCGTCGACAAAACTTCTGCGAAACTTAGAATATTTATTGATAAAGGTATCAATCTTCACATTCATACTCAACTGACTTGCATAACTTGTATAAATGTTCTTAATAATAGACATCAACAATTCCCATTCATCGTCGTGAATTCCGTCTTCCAGCACAGCAATCTGAAACAATATTTCCATTATTGTATCTCTTTCTGCTATGGACTTGTATTTTATCTGACCTATAGAATTCTCATAATCTTCATCTGTATACTCCCTTTCAAAGACAAATTCACTCAAAACGCCATTGGTAGAACGAAATGATGATTTCAACATGTCTAATTGCTTCAATATCGGATGCATATTCAGTCTACACATTCTCTGTACCAACGGCATGTACTGTTTCTTATATTTTATAAATTCATACCTACGCTTTGCTTGTTTCTCATTAAGCCCTACCTTTTTTAAGAATATATATCTTTTTACAAATTTTGGGACAGTCGCCAACAATACAATAACAATTAAGACACCTACAATCTTTGACCTTATATTAGCACAGGCATTATCACAAACAAGTCCCGCTAAAATTAAAGGAATGATAAATAAAGCCCTAAACATGAAATCTCTAGAGTCACCGCTTGGTTTGGTAGCAATATATTCGTAGCAGAATTCGTCATCTGTCATTTGTATTTTTCTTTCCATATTGAATTCTTAAATTTTTATGGATGCTAAAAATCTATAGTTTAGGATAAAAATAGTTATTCTATTGGAATAAAACAAAAAGGAGACGCGATTCCTCGCGTCTCCCATATTTGATTTTCCGTAGAGACGGGGCATGTCCCCGTCTTTACAAGATTTAATCAGAAGATTAGATTATCTACCAAGGCGAGCGTTCATTGCCTTTGTAGCCTCCTCGTAACCTGGCTTACCAAGTAGAGCGAACATGTTCTTCTTGTAAGCCTCAACACCTGGCTGGTTGAATGGGTTAACACCAAGTAGGTAACCAGAGATACCACAAGCCTTCTCGAAGAAGTAGAACAACTGACCGATGTAGAACTCGTTAAGTGAAGGCAAGTTGATGTGTAGGTTAGGAACACCACCGTCTGTATGAGCGATGATAACACCTAGCTCAGCCTGCTTGTTAACGTAGTCAACGTTCTTTCCACCTACGAAGTTAAGACCGTCAAGGTTCTCAGCATCCATAGGAACTGTGATCTTCTTTGATGGACGAGCGATTGAGATAACTGTCTCGAAGATAGAGCGCTCACCCTCCTGGATCCACTGACCCATTGAGTGAAGGTCTGTAGAGAAATCTACTGCAGCTGGGAAGATACCCTTAAGGTCCTTACCCTCTGACTCACCGTAAAGCTGCTTCCACCACTCTGCGATGTAGTGCAACTTAGGGTTGTAGTTAACCAAGATCTCGATCTTCTTACCCTTCTGGTAAAGCTCGTTACGAGTTGCAGCGTAGATAGCAGATGGGTTCTTTGAGAATGGAACGTCCTGAGCTGTTAGCTTCTCCATTGAAGCAGCACCAGCAACAAGCTTCTTGATATCGAAACCAGCTACTGCGATAGGAAGCAAACCTACTGGAGTAAGAACTGAGAAACGACCACCGATGTTATCAGGAATTACGAATGTCTTGTAACCTTCCTTTGTAGCAAGTGTGCGAAGTGCACCCTTCTTAGCGTCTGTTACAGCGATGATTCTCTGACGAGCCTCGTCCTTACCAACCTGCTCCTCAAGCTGAGTCTTAAGGATACGGAATGCAAGAGCAGTCTCAGTTGTTGTACCCGACTTAGAGATGTTGATGATACCGAACTGCTTTCTGTTAAGGAATGAAGAAAGCTCTGCTAGGTAATCCTCTGAGATGCTGTTACCAGCGTAAAGGATAGTTGGGTTCTTTGAGCTCTTCATGAATGGAGCGAAAGAGTTAGAAAGAGCCTCGATTACGGCGCGAGCACCTAGGTAAGAACCACCGATACCAGCTACAACTACGTAATCACACTTCTCTCTCAAAACCTTAGCAGCAGCGATAATCTCGTCCATAAACTGCTCTGTGATAGATGAAGACAATGTCAACCAACCAAGGAAGTCGTTACCTAGACCTGTTCCCTTGTGAAGCATCTCCTGTGCCTCAGCAACAGCCTGCTCGTAACCCTTTACTGCAGACATTGAAATGTGAAGATCCTTGCATACGAAGGCGTTCTCCACGTTAAGTTTCATGTTTTCCATTATTCTTATTTATTTGTTTTTATATACACGTTTAATTAAAAAGACTCGTACTTGATGTTTTTATCAGCTAAAACCACAACTATAGCATCAAAGAATCTTTTATCTCTATAATCAATGGTGACATCAATCTCATCAGGAAAATCCTCCGACATTTCAATGCCAACCAAAGTTCCTCTTTTTATTTTTAACGTAGTTGTTTGCTTATCATCGGCCCCCTTAAAGTGATACGTTCCATATTCTCCATCACGATGCAGGGAACCATTTAGATTTTTCGTCAACAATACAAGTTTACAAGAGAATTTATCATGAGAAGTTCGATTTATAATCGTAATCTGATTATAACTTCTTTCTGGTCCTTCTATCTTAAAGGTTGTTTTTGCCTCCATCGCAACAAATGCTAATAGAGACAGAACGAATAAAATCAATCTTCTCATATCAAACTTTCTAAATTAGAACGACTCGAATTTGTTGTTTTTGTCGATCAAAGTAACGATGACGGCATCGTAAAACGGATAATTTCTGTACTCTACAGAAACCTCAACATCCTCTGGAAAATCCGTTGGCATCTCTACACCAACAATTGTGCCTCTTTTCACCTTATTCGTGTTGGTGTCAATGTCATTCTTACCCTTTAGATTGTATGTTCCATACACGTCGCCACGAGTAAATGAGCCATCCTCATTCACCTTCAACAAAACAAGCCTGCAAGAGAAATTCTCCTGTGATGTCTTATTGATCACACGAATCTGATTGTACTTTTTTTCAGGACCTTCAATCTTGAAAGTCGTCTTTGCCGCCACTGATAACACTGCGAACAGTGACAAAATAAACAAAAAGATTCTTTTCATAGCGTCTTATTTTAGTTTAGTAATCAACTTACGCATTTCAAACGCTGCGATCGCACGGTCGTACAAGATATTGTAGACTGCCTCAAGTATCGGCATCTCTACGTTGAATTTCTTATTGACCTCTGTGATACACTTTGTGCCATAGTAGCCCTCTGCCACCATCTCCATCTCCATCTGAGCTGTCTTCACACTGTATCCTTTTCCGATCATTGTTCCGAACAGACGGTTGCGTGAGAATTTTGAATATCCTGTCACAAGCAAGTCGCCAAGGAATACTGGCTCACAAATATTGCGCTCCTGTTGTGTGGCAACTGTAAGGAACTTGTTCATCTCCTGGATAGCGTTGCAAATCAACACTGCCTGGAAATTGTCGCCAAGTTTCATGCCATGACTGATTCCTGCGGCGATAGCGTAGACATTCTTAAGCACAGAAGCGTATTCTATACCGTAAACGTCGTTAAGAATTCGCGTCTTCAAATACTTGCAATTCAAGATTTCACACACCTCTTCTGCACGCTCCTGTGAACTGCATCCGACAGTAAGGAACGACAATCTCTCTACTGAGATCTCCTCCGCATGTGTTGGACCAGAGACAACAAGCACGTTCTCATCTTTCACACCATATTTTTCCTTGAAATACTCTGAAATGACAAGATTCTCATCTGGCACAATTCCCTTGATCGCAGAGATGATAACCTTATCCTCCAATGATTCAGTCAAATTAGCCAAATGACTCTTCAAATATGGCGACGGTGTGGCAAAAATCAACATATCTGAGTTGCGTACAACCTCATTGATGTCGGAATAGAATGAGATTCTCTCCACATCGAAATGAGCCGACACAAGGTACGATGGGTTATGCCCGGTCTCCTTGAACTCCTCAATCTGTTCAGGGCGACGCATATACCAGTTGATATGTCTGTCTTTGTTAGCCAAGCAGATTTTAGCCAAAGCAGTAGCCCAGCTTCCTCCGCCCATCACCGCTATTCTTCTTTGCGTATTCTGCATTTCTTATTCAATGTAATCAAAAGCTAATAGTAAAATTTATATTGGAAGACGGGGACATGCCCCGTCTCTACATGTTCCTACTATTAACTGTTAATCATTAACTATTAATTAGCCTTTGCAACCCACTCAGCAACCTCTTCCTTAGTTGGGTTAGTTAGGTCAAGCTTGTATTTCTTGTTCAAGCCACAGATATCCTGGTGAAGCTTATTTGGATTACACTCCTTCAAACTGTCGATTGTCAAGAAACCAGCCTTCTGGATAACCTCTACCCATGCCTCTGGAATTCCAAGAGCGACATACTTAGAAGTTGCATCCTTAGCCTGAGTTGTCTCTGGCTTCATCTGAGGGAACAACATAACCTCACCGATAGCGAACTTACCTGTCATAAGCATTACCAAACGGTCGATACCGATTCCAATACCGAATGTTGGAGGCATACCGTACTGTAGTGCGCGTAGGAAGTCGTGGTCGATGATCATAGCCTCGTCGTCGCCCTTATCAGCAAGTTTCATCTGGTCGATGAATCTCTGCTCCTGATCGATTGGGTCGTTAAGCTCTGAATATGCGTTAGCAAGCTCCTTACCGTTGACCATAAGCTCGAAACGCTCTGTTAAACCTGGCTTAGAACGGTGCATCTTAGTTAGTGGAGACATCTCAACTGGGTAGTCGCAGATGAATGTTGGCTGGATGAAGTCGCCCTCACAAGTCTCGCCGAAGATCTCATCGATAAGCTTACCCTTACCCATTGTCTCGTCAACCTCGATACCAAGCTTCTTAGCTGTCTCACGGATCTCCTCCTCACTCATTGGATATAGATCGTATCCAGTCTTCTCCTTGATAGCGTCAAGGATAGGAAGACGACGGAATGGAGCCTTGAATGAGATAACCTTACCGTCGATCTCAACCTCTGGCTTACCGTTGGCTGCGATACAGATCTGCTCAAGCATCTTCTCTGTGAAGTCCATACCCCAGTTCAAATCCTTGTAAGAAACGTAAAGCTCCATACAAGTGAACTCAGGGTTGTGAGTCTTATCCATACCCTCGTTACGGAAGTTCTTACCCATCTCATACACACCCTCGAATCCACCAACGATTAGTCTCTTCAAGTAAAGCTCAGTAGCGATACGCATGTACATATCCTGGTTAAGAGCGTTGAAGTGAGTGATGAATGGACGAGCCGACGCACCACCTGCGATACTCTGTAGGATTGGAGTGTCAACCTCTGTGTATCCTGCGTTGTCAAGGATATTACGTAGAGTGCGGACGATCTTAGCACGCTTTAGGAAAGTATCCTTCACACCGTCGTTGACGATCAAGTCGACATAACGCTGACGGTAGCGAAGCTCTGGATCATCAAAAGCATCGTATGCTACACCATCCTTATATTTTACGATTGGAAGTGGCTTAAGGCTCTTGCTCAACACTGTAAGCTCAGCACAGTGTACTGAGATCTCACCTGTCTGTGTGCGGAAAGCATAACCCTTCACACCTACGAAGTCACCAATATCTAGAAGTTTTTTGAAGACAGTGTTGTACATCTCCTTGTCTTCACCTGGACATAAATCGTCGCGAGAGATGTAGACCTGAATACGTCCTTTGGAATCTTGAATTTCAGCGAAAGAAGCCTTACCCATGATACGGCGGCTCATGATACGACCTGCGATGGATAGCTCCCATTTCTCAGCGTCGTCCTTAAACTGCTCTTTGATGTCTGTGCTATAAGCCGAAACCTTATACTCAGCTGCTGGATATGGCTCGATACCCATATCACGCAATGCCTTAAGACTCTCACGTCTTAGGATCTCCTGTTCACTTAAATCTAGTAAACCCATGTTTTTATCTTGTTTTCTTTTTTCTTTTTCGATACACACAAACGCCCCTAAAAAGGCGAATTTTAGACAAAATTAGAAAAAAGTTGCTTAATAGTGCAAAAAAAGTGGATAAAATGGCACTCTGAATATGTTTTTAGTATGTCGACGTGGATTTTATGCGACTCATCTACCGTGGAACGGTTATTAAACCAGGCCATGGTTGGCAATCGTCAGCATGACGATTGGCTACCGTGGCCGAATTTAAGGGAGATTTAGAGGGTCCCGAATATCTTTCCGAATGCGTTTTTCAGTTTATCAAAGACAGAGGGCTCCTCTCTATCTTTCTTTCCTGGCTTGGAATCCTCGTCATAACATACCAAAGATGATTCTCCTTTGTTGCTATATGTCAATCCTTTCTCATCTGAATTCTCCTTGCTGTCGGAATTCTCTCTGAAAACACCATATTCCAATACAGAAGATCTATCATCAGTGACATTGTCTATATTCCAATTGCTTATATCCCCGTCAAACTTACTATCAAAAAATATATTTAACATCTTTTTGACATTGCTCACATCCCACTTAGAGATGTCACCATTAAACTGACTAAACGCAAACATATACGCCATATCCTTGACGTTGCTCACATTCCAATTAGATATGTCTCCGTTGAACTGGCTACGTTCAAACATATGCCCCATATCCTTGACGTTGAATTGACTACCCATAAACATATTTCTCATATTCTCCACATTGCTCACATCCCACTTGGATATGTCCCCGTTGAACTGACTCCCCATAAACATACCAAACATATCGGTAACCTTGCTCACATTCCACTTGGAGATATCTCCGTTGAATTGACTTCCTCTAAACATCCCCGACATATCCTTGACGTTGCTCACATTCCACTTGGAGATATCTCCATTGAACTTGCTATGCTCAAACATACGTGTCATATTTATGACATTGCTCACATCCCACTTGGAGATATCACCGTTGAACTTGCTATGCTCAAACATACGTGTCATATTTATGACATTGCTCACATCCCATTTGGAGATGTCCCCGTTGAAATGGCTATTCTTAAATATAGTCGACATGTCAGTAATAGCAGAGGTATCAATACAGTTTAGATCTGCACTGTTTCCTTGCAATTTGATTTCTTCTTCAATTGCTTTCAATAACTCTTCTTTAGTCTTAGGATGATATTTATATTCCATACTGATTCAATTACAATGGCAAATATATGAAAAGAATGTGGAATGATGAATGCGGAAAGAGGAATGGGAATCCATAAAAAAAGGCCCCGCATTTCTGCGGTGCCTCTGTTTAGTGCGATGAGTCACTGTCTCATCGGATAATTATGAATTATGCATTATGAATTATTAAAGTCCAAGCGACTTCTTGATTGCCTCGATCTTAGCTGTAGCCTTCTCGTTCTGATCAGCGTAGTCAGCGGCAGACTTCATTGTGCCCTTAACCTCACAGTAGAACTTGATCTTTGGCTCTGTACCTGAAGGACGAACTGAAACCTTTGTTCCATCCTCACAGAACCACTGAAGCACGTTGCTTGTCTCTGGCATCTCAAGCTTCTGCTTGCCTGCTGCAGTTGTCATCTCAAGAGTCTTGAAATCCTTAACTACAGATACCTTGCTGCCACCAAGATCCTTAGGAGGGTTAGCACGGAAGCCTTCCATCATTGCCTTGATCTCATCAGCACCGCTCTTACCTGGCTTAGTTACGTTGATAGTGAACTCCTTAGAGAATCCGTACTCCTGGTAGATCTGCATCAACAAATCGTATAGAGTCTTACCCTGATCCTTAGCCCAAGCTGCGATCTCACAGATCAAACAGATTGATGCTGGAGCATCCTTATCACGTACCTTGTCGAATGGTAGGAATCCGAAGCTCTCCTCACCACCACCGATATATTTCTTCTTGCCCTCTGAGATTGCGATCTCACGTGCGATCCACTTGAATCCTGTGTAGCAATCACGTAGCTCGATGTTGTTCTTCTTAGCGATCTCTGCGATAACCTCAGTTGTCACGATAGTCTTAACAAGGAACTCGTTACCTGTCATCTTGCCAAGCTTCTTCATGTTTGTGATGATGTAGTAGCAGAACATCATTGCTGTCTGGTTACCGTTGATGATCATCCACTCACCCTTGTTGTCGCGGCACACGATAGCAAGACGGTCAGCATCTGGGTCTGTTGCTACAACTAGGTCAGCGTTAAGCTTAGTACCAAGCTTCATACCAAGTGTCATAGCCTCAGCGTTCTCTGGGTTAGGGCTAACTACTGTAGGGAAGTTTCCGTCTACAATCATCTGCTCTGGAACGACGTTGATGTTCTGGAATCCCCATGAACGCAAGCAAAGAGGAACGATTACACGTCCTGTTCCGTGCATTGCTGAGTAAACGATGTTAAGATCCTTCTGACGGTTGATTACGTCCTGGTCGATCAAAGCCTCGTGAACAGCTGTCATATAGTCGAAGTCCATCTCACCACCAATGATCTTGATTAGATCCTTGTTGCCAGCGAACTTAACATCCTCTACCTTTACCTTGTTAACCTCGTCGATGATACCCTTATCGTGTGGAGCCAATACCTGTGCACCATCCTCCCAATAAGCCTTGTATCCGTTGTACTCGCGTGGGTTGTGGCTTGCTGTTACGTTAACACCAGCCTGTGCCTTCAACTGACGAATAGCGAATGAAATCTCTGGTGTTGGACGCAATGCCTCAAATAGATATACCTGAATGCCGTTTGCAGAGAAAATGTCAGCAACTGTCTCAGCGAATAGACGTGAGTTGTTGCGGCAGTCGTGACCGACCACTACTGAAATCTGCTTGCGGTCTGCAAAATTCTTCTTCAAATAGTTAGCAAAACCCTGAGTGGCCATACCAACTACATACTTGTTCATACGGTTTGTTCCAGCACCCATGATACCACGAAGACCACCAGTACCGAACTCTAAGTCACGGTAGAATGCATCAATTAGTGCATTTTTATCTGATGAATCCAAAAGAGCCTTAACCTCTTTCTTAGTATCCTCATCAAAATTTCCGTTTAGCCAAACCTGTGCTTTGGCTGTTACTTCTTGCAATAATGCTGTATTATCCATTTTAACTTAAATTAGTTTCTTTGTTTATGCCCACAAAGATATTATTTTGTGGCTGAATTAAAATACCCGAATGTTAAAAAATGTTACTTTTTAACATCAAAACTTCTCAAAAGTGCGATTTCCTCTGCCCAAATTGATTCATCTGGTGTCTCAAGTATCAAGGGAATATCGTCAAACATATCCTGTTGCATGATCCACTTGAAGCATTCAATGCCGATTTCTCCTTTGCCGATGCTGTTGTGTCTGTCGACTTTTGAACCCAATGGTTTCATGGAATCGTTGATATGCATAGCACGCAAATAGTTGAGACCGACCACTTTGTCAAACTCTGCAAATGTCGCCTCACATGCCGACGCTGTACGCAAATCGTAGCCTGCAGCAAAGGTATGACAAGTGTCGATACATACGCCGACGCGAGTCTTATCGTCGACCATACTGATAATCTTTGCGATCTCCTCGAATCTATTGCCGACGTTGGAGCCCTGACCTGCTGTGTTTTCAATCACTGCACATACTCCGTTAGTCTTAGACAATGTGATATTGATAGATTCTGCGATGCGTGCCAAACAGTCGTCAACTGAGATGACTTTCAAATGGCTTCCAGGATGGAAATTTAGAAGTTTCAAACCAAGTTGCTCACAACGCTGCATCTCATCCAAGAATGCCGCACGTGACTTCTCCAACCCCTCCGTCTCCGGATGTCCAAGATTGATAAGATAGCTGTCGTGAGGAAGGATATAATCCGCGTCGACACCAAGATCCTTTGTTCTCTGCTTGAACGACGCGATTGATTTCTCGCTCAACGGAGCAGACACCCACTGTCGCTGATTCTTAGTGAACAACGCAAACGCATTCGCCTTTATCGCCTCAGCATTCACAGGCACATTCTCCACTCCACCCGATGCTGACACATGTGCTCCTATATGCTTCATAATTAAATTCTTATTTTTAGCTCCTCTGTTTCGTTCCGTGAGACACCGTCTCACGGCCCATTCAATTAGCATGCCTCCTTCTCGCTCTTATACTGCTTATACGCTCTGTAGAACAAATAGAATCCAGTGACGAATAGCGGCACACTCAACAACTGGCCCATGTTGAATGCCATTCCGTCTTCAAAACTCTCTTGATTATTCTTAATGAACTCCAAGAAGAATCGAGTAAGGAAGATTCCCTGCAAGAAGACAGCGAAGATCAAGCCTTCATATTTGCGAGCGTTAGTCTTCCAATACATATACAATGTAGTGCAGTATGTGACAATGCAATAAAGCATCTCATAGATCTGAGTAGGGTGGCTTGGCTCTGAGAATACTGGCTCTGCTCTGCCTGCCATCCACGAATGGATGTTTGTGATAAACTGGAATGCCCAAGGCACATCAGTGGCGTGGCCGTAGATCTCGTGGTTCATCAAGTTACCGAATCGGATGCAGCAACCTGTGATTGCCACAGCGATGACGGTGCGGTCGAGCACCCATAGGTAGCTATGCTTAGCGACTCTCTTGCTGAACACATACATTCCAATCAAGATTCCGACAGCTCCACCATGGCTCGACAATCCACCTTTGTTGATAAGAAGGACTTCTCCTAAATGAGAGAAATAGTATTCTGGATCGTAGAAGAAACAGTGTCCAAGACGTGCTCCGACGACGGTGAAGATAGCCATGTAAGTCAAGAAATCATCGATTGCTGTGTCTGGCAATCCTTCACGTTTGTATATGTATTTCTCTGTGATATAGCCAAGCATGAATCCGAAAGCCCACATCATTCCGTACCATCTCACATCCATATCCAATCCTGGAATTGTGAAGGCCACTGGATTAACAGTCCAAGTAATATAACCTAACATATTTTATGTTTTGATTTTAAGATAAAGAGGCGTGTTTTGATGCAAAACACGCCTCAATTATAATTGGTTTAATTATAATCAATTATTATAGATCCTTACCGCAGCACTGCTTGTACTTCTTGCCGCTTCCACAAGGACATGGATCGTTTCTGCCTACCTTAACACCTGCGTTGGCTGGCATCTGCTTCTGACCAGAGATCTGATCAAGTGGAGACTGCTCTTCTGGAGCCTCCTCAAGATTTTCAGATCTGCTCAACTGCATTGCCTTCTGTCTTTCAGCCTCCTCTTTAGCCTCTTCCAAAGCCTGGCGACGTGCAGCCTCTTCTGCAATACGAGCCTGAGTCTCGGCGTCATCCTCCTGTCTCATCAAAATCTGTCCACGCATCAATACGTTGACTGCCTCCTGGTTCATATCGTCAAGCATAGCAGCGAACAAGTTGTACGACTCGATCTTGTAGATTACAAGTGGGTCTTTCTGCTCGTAGTGTGCATTCTGTACTGAGTTCTTCAAGTCGTCCATCTCACGCAAGTGCTCTTTCCATTTAGAATCGATAGCGTGAAGCAATGTGCGACGCTCAAACTCCTTAACGACATCCTTACATTGGCAAGCGACTGAGTCTTCCAATTTAACAGCGATGCTGTATACGAATCTTCCGTCTGTGATAGGAACACCTACCATACCTCCTTCTGGATGCTGGTCTAGGATGTTCTTCAATACTGGATAAGCCTGCTGTGCAATCATATCCATACGTCGCTTGAATGTTGCCATAGCATCTTCAAACAACTCCTCAACCAATTCTGTATCCTTCAATGAGTTGTAATGGTCTTCAGGCACAACAGTCTCAAAAGACAACAGACGAACAACCTCGTTCTTGAAATCATTGTATGGCAACATTCCCTTTGTCTCGCCGACAATTCTCTGTGCCACTCCGTAGATCATATCCATTAGGTTGACTCCCATTCTCTCTCCACGCAATGTCTGGCGGCGGCGGCGGTAGACAACCTCTCTCTGGTTGTTCATCACGTCATCGTACTCAATCAAACGCTTACGTACTCCGAAGTGGTTCTCCTCAACCTTCTTCTGAGCTCTCTCGATTGACTTAGTGACCATGCTGCTCTCGATCACTTCACCCTCCTGGATACCCATCTTCTCCATTGCGTATGCGATCTTCTCCGAACCGAATAGACGCATCAACTTATCTTCCAATGAAACGAAGAATACTGATGAACCTGGATCTCCCTGACGTCCTGCACGACCACGCAACTGACGGTCTACACGACGTGACTCGTGGCGCTCTGTACCGATGATTGCCAAACCTCCTGCATCCTTGATCTCCTGAGATAGCTTGATATCGGTACCACGACCTGCCATGTTTGTGGCGATAGTGACAGTCTTGCTCTTACCTGCCTCAGCAACGATCTCTGCCTCCTTCTGGTGAAGCTTAGCATTCAATACGTTGTGCTGGATTCCACGCATCTTCAACATTCGGCTCAACAACTCAGAAATCTCGACTGATGTTGTACCCACCAATACCGGACGTCCCTGATTTGTCAAGTTGACGATCTCCTCGATTACCGCATTGTACTTCTCACGCTGTGTGCGGTAGATGCGGTCGTTCATATCGTTTCTTGCGATTGGACGGTTAGTTGGGATAACCACAACGTCCAACTTATAGATGTTCCAGAACTCTCCTGCCTCTGTCTCAGCTGTACCGGTCATTCCGGCAAGCTTGTGATACATACGGAAGTAGTTCTGCAATGTGATAGTCGCATATGTCTGTGTTGCTGCCTCAACCTCAACACCTTCCTTAGCTTCCAAAGCCTGGTGCAAACCGTCTGAGTAACGGCGTCCATCCATGATACGGCCAGTCTGCTCGTCAACGATCATTACCTTGCCATCAATAACGACATACTGGTCGTCCTTGATGAACAATGTGTATGCCTTCAAAAGCTGGTTGATTGTGTGGATACGCTCGCTCTTTACAGCGTAGTTCTGCATTAGGGTCTCTTTCTGCTCAGCCAACTCTTCCGCAGGAAGATTTTTCTCCTCCAAATCAACCATTTCACCACCGATATCTGGCAACACGAAGAAGTTAGGGTCCTCGCTGACTCCAGTCAACGCATCAACACCCTTGTCTGTAAGGGTAATGCTATTGTGGCGCTCGTCAATAACGAAGTATAGAGGATCTGTTGCCTCAGGCATTCTCTTATTGTTCTCAGCTATATAAATCTCCTCTGTCTTCAACAATAGAGGCTTGATTCCAGGCTCACTCAAGAACTTGATCAATGGCTGATTCTTTGGCAATGCCTTGTATGAACGGAACAATGCCAATGCACCTTCCTCCTGGCTCTGCTTGTCAGTCTCCTTCAACAGACGCTTGGCCTCTGTCAAATAGTTTGTAGCCATCACCTTCTGCAAACCAACAAGGTGCTCGACGCGTGGCTTGTATTCGTTGAACAACTGCTCGTTGCTCTTCGAACGGTCCATTGGACCAGAGATGATCAACGGTGTACGGGCATCATCAATAAGGACTGAGTCGACCTCATCGACGATAGCGTAGTTGTGCTCACGCTGTACAAGTTCCTCAACTCTTCCTGCCATGTTATCACGCAAGTAGTCGAAACCGAACTCGTTGTTTGTACCGAATGTGATATCGGCCATGTATGCCTTACGACGCTCATCTGAATTTGGTCTGTGCTTGTCGATACAGTCCACAGTCAAACCGTGGAACATGTATAGAGGACCCATCCACTCAGAGTCACGCTTTGACAAATAGTCGTTGACTGTGATGACGTGGACACCGTTGTGAGTCAATGCGTTCAAGAAGATTGGCAGTGTACCCACCAATGTCTTACCCTCACCGGTAGCCATCTCAGCGATCTTACCCTGATGCAACACAACACCACCGAACAACTGTACGTTGTAGTGGATCATGTTCCAAACTGTTGGGTTGCCACCTGCTGTCCATACGTTGTGGTAAACAGCGTTGTCGCCATCGATATCAACAAAGTCGAATTTCTCAGCGAATTCGCGGTCAAGGTCGTTAGCCTTAACTACAACGTCCTTCTGCTCTGTGAAACGACGTGCTGTATCCTTTACGATAGCAAACACTTCAGGAAGCACCTGATCAAGCACCTCCTCATATTTGTCAAGTTTTAGCTTTGATAATTTGTCGATCCTTGCATAAGTTCTCTCTCTCTGCTCGATCTCCTGTGCCTCGATCTGCGACTTCAAGTCGGCGATCTCTTTTGTCTCAGCAGATACATAATCCTGTATTCTCTGCTTGATGCTCTCAGTACGGTCACGAAGTTCATCATTAGACAAGCTTTGTATAGAAGGGTAAACCAGCTCAATCTTCTGAATGTATGGCTGAATCAACTCTCTATCTCTCTGGGCTTTATTTCCAAATAGCTTGGATAAAAAATTCCCGAATCCCATATTTATATATCGTTTTTTATATTATCAAAATTTATCAATGTCAACGTCGACATTAACGTCAGCGTCAAATCTCGCGCAAAAATACATTTTATTTGCGTATAAATCGCCAATTTTTGTGGCGACGTCGCTTTTTTATGCTTTTTTAGCATTTAGATATTCTGCATAGATGCGTGCCGCACGCTCAACCAAAGTCCCGCATGAAATTATCTCCTTCACGTCGGGATTAGGCTTCAATCCACGAAGCTCAGCGCAGATTGTGCTTCCATTCTGTTCTTTGAAACGCATCGCCAAATCTTGAGCCACCTTATAAGCATGCTCTTTACCAGCCATATCCGCAGGGTCGACGCAGCCTTCCTCTAAGCCTGACAACATCGCTGCTCCAAGAAATGCTCCACATACGCCTTTCATCTTGGCAACTCCGCCACCTAATCCAGCAGTAAGACGAACCGCAGTGGCTTTATCTATTCCATAATCCTCAGCGAACGCTGCAAACACAGCTTGCGCGCAATTATATCCTTCAGCTTTCAACTGGCATGCCAATTGAGCTTTTTTCTCGACATCAATCATTATTCTAGGTTTATTAAATATATCTTTTTGTTTCCGTTTGGCACTGCGTCGAAGATGATATATTTACAACCATTGATTATCTTAACCTCTGATTTGATAACTACCTCATTCTGTAGCACCTCTACCTCATTCCAACCGAAAGGTAACGGACAACGTAAAGTCAAAGGATAGTCGTACAACTCGTCATCCAATCCATCTTCTAATGTGATTGTCAACTTGTCGTCTGATGCTTTAAGCATCTCTACTTTTGCGTTGTCTCTTTCTTTTGAATACTTGGCGGCATTCTTGAATGTGGTCACCCAGAATGAATTTGATTTCTCTTGTTCCTTCAAATAGTCAAGGCTGGCTCTCAACACATCCGACGACAACGGAGAATAACCTTTTCCGTCGTCAAGATCATAGATTGAGAAAATACACCATCCGCCACTGTTCTTGGCTGTTGTGAATCCGTTCATGAAGTCCTGATAGTTTCTTACAGCCTCATTGGATCCACACATCAATGAACTGATGTTCATATAGTCGTTTGGAGTGGCACGCTCCACGTATCCCTGACAACCACGTACTGCAAAATAATGTCTGCTTATGACACTCGTGTCTCCCACCACACAATTGGTGTAGGCGAAAGTGTTACACTTGTACATAGGCAATTTGACATTGATTCTCGCATTCGCATCAAGGATATCTTGTTTCTGTCGCTCTCTTGTCAATGTGTCATATACTGCATGGTCGACGGTATGGCTTCCTACCTCGCATCCCCATTCTGTCGTAGCTACACGCAATGCATCCCATTTTGTCCTGTCACACCAGCGTGTTGTCAAAAAGAATGTACATGGATACTCATGCTCATGAAAAATTGGAAGCGCAATCTTAAACTGATTGTCGTAACTGTCTTCCATTGTATATGATATAGCGCACTGCTTGAAGCCTGACCATGTGGCCACTTCAAACTCAGTATGCGGGGTACAGCCAACTGCACCTAGCATGACTATTATCGCATAAAGCGTCTTTATGTTGTTTACTATACGCATATTCAATTAACGGTTGTAATATAGTCTTATTCGTCATCCTCATCTTCAACGCAAAGCCCACCTGTGTTCAATTCCAAAAGTCCATCAGGAATGTTCATCACAATTGTTTGCTTGTCGTCATCGATCTCTACAATGAAATCATCCACAGCAGGTATCATAATCTGGTATCCTGCAGAATCTTTCTCTTCCAAACAGAACAACACATTTTCTGTGTCGTAGTCAACATAGTCAATGACTCCGACTCTGCTGCCATCCGCATCGTAGATTGTGTAACCTGTATAGTCCACACCTTCCGCTTCTGCCAACTCATCCTCATCAAAATCATCTCTGGAAACAAATACTGCCGAGCCGATCAAGCGTTCAGCCTCTTCTTTTGTATCGACATTGTCAAGCTTCAAAAGACGTCCGCTATTCTTCGATCTCTCTTCAGCAATATAAAAAGGTATGAAGCATCCATCTATCTCAATGAAAATGAAATCCACGCCCAACTCATCAAGCCAATCCACAGTGACTACCACCTCAAGATTGCCCGACAATCCGTGCGTTTTGCTAACGTAACCTACTTCAATTATGTCGTCCTTTGTAATCATCGATACTTTGTTGAACTACAAAAATAAGTATTAGAATGAAAATTCAATCTTATTTTTCTGCTTTTTTGCCAAAAACTGAGTCAATAAAGGCAATCATCATCTTCGCCGTCGCTTCCAAGCCCAATTTTGAGACGTCTACACAAAGGTCATAACCTTTGGAATCACCCCATTCTTTGCCAGTGTAATAATCGTAATACGCTTTTCTCGCAGACTCTCTTTCTTCCACAAGTTTCTGGGCATTTTTGATATCGATATTGTGTCGCGACGCGATATTCTCTGCTCGGAACTCCATTGGAGCACGCAAGAAAAATGTCACCATATCTTTTCTGTCTCGAAGCACATAGTCGGATGCTCGTCCTACTATCACACAACTCTCTGATTCGGCGATTCTTTGCATAGTCTCACTCTGCGCTTTGAAAAGGTTAGCTCCTGAAAGTACAGATTCATTTGTGTTTGGCGACGACAAATCCGCCAATCTATCCAATGCATTCTGGAGCGACGGTACTTCGTCAGCATTTGCAAATATTTCAGGTGCGAAGCCCATATCTTTGGCAGCTTCGACAAGCAATTCGCTATCGTAATACTTGATTCCGTAGTGGTCTGCAATCATCTTTCCAATCTGACGTCCTCCTGCGCCAAACTGGCGTCCGATACTGATAACTATATGATCCCCTTCAATTTGCTTGGTTGGCATCATTGGTTTGGTTTCCTTAATCGGCAAAGTCAACGATTTCTTATACTGCAACTTAAATATGATCGCCGCTGTAATCGCTGCCAATGTATCCGATACTGGCATCGCATACCATACTCCGTCAAGTCCGAAGAACTGTGGAAGCAGCCATACAAGTGGAATTAGATAAAGCAACTGACGTGTTGCACTCATGAATAGAGAGATAGGTGCACGTCCGATACTCTGGAAAAAGTTGGAAACAACCATCTGAGCTCCCACAATTGGCATCATAAACACTGCAATTTTTAGTCCGTGTGAAGCTGCAGACATCAACGCTTTTGCATTACTATCGTCAGCATCAACAAAGATGGAAACAATGTTTTCGGAAAGTGTCTCGCAAGAGATCCACAATAGAATCATGACACAAGTTGCACATAGTACCGTCATCTTCAAAACTTTGTCAACACGATCAACCAATTGTGCTCCATAATTGTATCCTGCGATAGGTTGCATGGCCTGTATGAATCCAAACACAATCTGTGCTCCCATCATGATAATACGGTTGCAGATACCGTATGCTCCAATAGCGTCGTCACCACCATACTTATATAGTGTATTGTTGAGCATCATCGCCACAAGGCATCCACAAGCGTTCAATGTGAACGGAGCGACACCGATTGCGAAGATATTCTTCACAATCTGCTTCTCTAGTCGGAAATTAGGCATAGAGAATGTCAACACATCCTTGCCGTTATAGAAATGGTAGCAGATGAAAAGCAACGAGATTGTCTGGGCTGTGATTGTAGCCAAACCAGCTCCTTGGATTCCCCATCCAAACTGATAGATAAAGATCGGAGCGAGGATGATATTCAGCACCACGGTAAGGATAGTGGTAAACATTGCTTTACGTGGATTACCACTGCTTCGCATCACATGGTTAAGGCCGAAGAAAAGGTGTGTGAAGACGTTGCCTAATAACAACACCGTCATGAAAACGCGTGCTGGCTCGATTGTCTCCTCACTTGCTCCGAACAAGACCAAGATCTCATCCAAGAAGAATAGTCCAAGGGCCATGATGATGACGCCGATGATGATGTTCAGCGTCGTCACATTTCCAAGCACCTTATTTGCCGACGAATAATCCTTCTGTCCGAGTTTGATAGACACCAACGTTGAACCACCAGCACCGACAAGTGATCCGAATGCTGCGGAAAGGTTCATCAATGGGAATGCAATAGCCAAGGCTGTGATACAGCGAGGACCATCGTTCGGAATGTGTCCGATGAAAATAGAGTCGATGATATTATACAAAGACGCCACAACCATTGATATGATGGCTGGCACAGCGTATTTGAAAAGCAACTGTGGTATTGGTTCCGTACCAAGCTCTGTAGGAGCAGACTTCGTGTTTGCCATTTCTGAATTTCAATTTAGACGGCAAAGTTAACAATAATTTTTCATAGACTGAGAAAATACGATTAAGACTGGAACAAAAAAGGTTGACCGATTTGGCCAACCTTTTTGTTGTGTGCCCTGTCGTATTATGGCAGGGGAATACAGAAGAATTAATTATTCTCTTCTTCTGATGTAAATCTTCTTGTTGTTGAAGATGTACAAGCCTTCTTTCAAGCTGCTCATTGCATCCTTCAAATAAACATTCTTCATCACTACAGTTCCTGAGACTGTGTAGATGTCGCCTGCCTGCTCGTAGACATCTGCTGTAAGATTTGAAGAAGCAGAAGAGTCGTTTGCCAAAACCGTAATGTCCACATCTAGAGACGCTGAACATCCAGAGAACGTATCTATAGCAGTAAAGAAATATTTACCAGACTTCTTTATGTTATCTAAAATGTATGGCTCAGAATATATGTTTACGAAGTTGTTCTCAGTGACTGTGTCTTTGTATACATTTAGGATTATACTTGCGTTTGGAACATTTATGCAGCCATTTGTATTCCAATCATATGTAAGCGTTGTTCCTCTGATCTCTACTATAGATCTCAAACTTACACTATCTTTTGCGTATACAGTAGTGTCTCCTCCGAATATCTGTACAAGTTCATCCTTCTCTGGCACAAGAATATGGACGGTATCGAAAATGGTTCCAGTACAGTAGTTCTTGATTGTGAAGATTAAATCAGTAGACTCGGTGATTGTATCGCCTATCTGCATGTTCGCAGTGTAGTAGTAAGATCCACATTTGCAATCTTCTTCTTTAGGTAAAACAAAATATGGAACTGTGAATACACAATTGCCTGCAAATTCTGCAATTGCAGTGTCTTTGAAAAGCTGGAAAGTTGCTCCAGAGTTATCCAAATGTATTATATAGGCGACGATAGTGTCTACATAAGAGCTATCCAATCTCGCTGCCAACTTGATTGTCACATCATATTTGTAGTGCTCACATGCTGACGTGTCATCTGATTGTGTACTTTCTATGATTGTATCCAATGAAAGTGGACAGATGCAATCAACTAGAGGGTTAATTGCCATGATAGAGTCGTCTCTCAAATAATACGAAGGACTGTCCATTACATAATCGTGGTACTCTTTTGGACCATTGTAGTTGAGCCATACAAGATCTGAGAAAGACTTACAATCCTCCACTGTGATGTTTGCAATTTTGGCTGCTTGGCATCCGGTTATTGTGTCTATTATTGTGAATAGATACAAACTTGATTTAGAAGGATTGTCGAAAATGACATCGTTTGTGTGTGCAACGTTTGAATCATTTGGTGCAATGTAGTCCTTTAGCCATACAATGCTGTCTGGGGATGGATTTCTAAATCTTTCGACAGAAAAAATGTTGGAGAAAGATGGTAATTCTTCCATTTCATTAGTGAATATGTTTCTGCCCCAATATGAACCTAGTTCGTAAGTAGGAAGAGTTCTGGCTCTCAATTCTGCTTGTGCACAGATTGTAGTGTCGCTAATTGAAACACGTGGTGCTTTTCCATAGAAGATGTCACAGATAATTGTGTCGTTTACTGTGTTTAGTGAATCAGTAACGATTATTTCTATCTGATTTTTCTTAGGCTGTTCAAGACCACCATCAAGGTAGATAATATACCCTGAATCATCATGAATGACTTTTCCTTTAAGATCTCTATTTAGAACCTCATATTCTAAATCTGTCAATCCCAAACTATCTGGAATCTCATTGACTACGAAAGAACAGGTTCCTTTCCCGTCCGGTACGGCTGGAATGGTCACTGTCTTCACTGCCGCTAACGCACTTGCCGCAGTAAGCAAACCTATACTAAGTGATAAAAGTTTTCGCATAGACATTTGAGTTTATAATGTAAACCTCATTTTTATAAATTTCCGTAAAGACGCGAGATTTTGAAAGACCTCGCGTCTCCACGGATAAAATATTCTTTTTATTCTTTTCTTCTGATGAAGATCTTCTTGTTGTTGAAGATGTACAAGCCTTCTTTCAAGCTGCTCATAGCATCCTTCAAATAAACATTCTGCATAACGACGCTACCATTGATAGAGTAGACGTTAGCCTTAACCTCGTTAAGATCAGCAGGAAGAAGACGTACATCATTAGTTGAATCTAAGACAATGATTTCGTTCTTTGCAGTTGCCGTGCATCCAGTGATTGTGTCTCTTGCAACATAATAGTATGTTCCTGATTTCTTAGAGTTGTCAAGAATGAATTTGAATGGAGTCTCATGACGGCAAGCAATAGGATCGTTAGACATAACAATGTTGTTAGGATTAATTGAGTCCTTGTATATAGTAATATGTATAGCATTGTTTGGTACAGCTTGAATGTCCGGATGATTATACCAATCATACATATAGATTGTTCCAGTAGACTCTATGGTTTGAGTTATGCTAGTGCTGTCAGATGCGTACACTGTAGTATCCATTGCATAAAGCTGAACAACCTCATCTTTATTAGGAACAATGATATGAATAGTGTCATGTAAGTCTCCTGTACAGAAATTCTTGAATGTGTAGATTAGATCACATGATGATGTGATTGTGTCTCCAATATTCATATTTGTAGAATAATAGTACGATCCACAGTCACAATCAGGAAGTCTAGCGTATGCTAATCCGTCAGGCACGGTGAAAGTACAAGTTTTTGTATTTTTGGCTAAAATATTGTGAGAAGAAAAAACAAACCCTGAACCAGAATCGTTCAAATGTAGAACGTAAGCTACGATAGTGTCTGAGTTCGCAGCCAACTTGACAGTTACGTCGTATTTGTAGTGTTCACATGCTGTAGCGTCGTCCGACTGAGTGCTCTCAACAATTGTGTCCAAAGTTAGAGGACAAATACAGTTTACTCGTGGGTCTAATGCCATAATAGAGTCCTCCTTTAGGTACGATAGATAATCAGAACTTCTATATTCATTATACTCTTTTGGACCATCGTAGTTGATCCACATTACGCTTTCAGAACAATCTTGCACGCTGATGAGTGCACTCATATTAGCATGACATCCAGTGACTGTGTCACTCATAGTGAACATGTACATTTTTGGAGCAGAAGGTGTGTCCAAAATTGGATCTCCAAGAAGATAAACATACTTCTTCCATACGATCGTGTCAATAGGTTGAACACTTAACTCGCGATTAAGATTATGGTCGAAGTATTGGAATAGACTATCTTTGTTGTAGATTATTATATCTGGTTCTATAGAAAGCCACTCAGACGCAAAATAAGAGCAGATTGGCGATTCGACTTCCTGATATTCTCCAGTAATGAAATTTTTAATCCAAACAGTTCCATTATTATATGTAGGAAGAGAAATAGCATGCAAATTTTCGCTAGCACAAACTACAGTGTCCTGGATATGCAATTCAGGCATTTTACCTGCTGAAATTACAACATTGATAGTGTCGTTGCTTGATAAAGAGTCTATAAAGGTAGCTCCGTGGATGATGTTATTACCTCCGTTAGATAGGGAGTAAACCATGTTGTCTGCCATTGCTGAATAAGCACCCCATGTCCAGCCTACTAACTCTTCCTCAATGGCTTTGTGTTGATCGTCTGTCAATCCTAAGTTTGTAGGAATTTCCTTAACTACAAAACCACATCTTTTGTTGCCGTCTGGTACAGCAGGAATGGTAATGTTTTTTACTGTAGCCAACGCACTTGCTGCAGTAAGCAAACCTAAACTAAGTGATAAAAGTTTTCGCATAAGCAAAAAAAATTAAATAAAATTCGACTTCACAAATAACTACATTTCTCTCATTCATTGATGTGGAAAATATATTTATTCGCATTTAATTTGTCGCAAATATATAAAAGGTTTGTACTTTCTCGCATTTCATGTCGTAAAAATGTATCGTTTTATCGCTTTTTTACGTATTTGTTATCGGTTAAAGAGTATCTTTACTCAAAAATATATTGAACTATGCTAACAATGATTGTTTACTACCGTTGTAAAGACGGACAACGTGATGCCTTTATGGCGGCGATTAAGAATGGGAAAATAGCTGAGAACAGCCGCGTTGAGCCGGGCAATAAGCAATATGATTATTTTATTCCCGTCGACGACGCTAATACCGTCTTACTGCTTGAAAAGTGGGAGAGCGATGAGGCTCAGAAAATCCATACAGCCACTGAGAATTTCAAGAAACTTGGAGAGATTAAGGCAAAGTATGTGGAGAGCGTGGAGATAGAGAAATGCTAAATTATAAATGCGGAATGCTGAATCAATTCAACATTCCGCATTTATAATTCTTGCTTTACTTGAAAATCTCTTTCAGCATATTTCCCATCTTCACTCTTAATTCTCCACGTGAACATGAGAAATTATTTACCATCAAGCAGACTGCGTATGTCTTACCGTTATGCTCCACGTAACCAGCGTAATTCTGCACGCGCTCCATACTTCCGCTTTTGAAGTGAGCTTTGCCTTTCAACGGAGTGTTGGCCAAGAAACTCTTAACTGTACCGTTTACACCACATGTTGGCAATGATTCGTAGAATGCGTTGCCATACTTGCTCTTTGTCTTCATGTAGATTAGCACGTCAACGAAGAAGTTTGGATTGATGGCATTCTTCATGCTAAGTCCTGAACCGTCGACCTGATATGTGCCTTTGGCATTTACTCCGTGTGAATTCCACCATCCGAAAGCTGATGTGATGGCTTTGCCGTATGACGATGTGTAACTGTTGCGTAAACCTAAATATAGGAAGATATTCTCTGCAAATAGATTGATGCTGTGGTAGTTTGTTTCACGGCAAATTTCTGATAGTGGGGCAGAGTAGTAAGTGTAAAGAAGTTTACATGAATCTGATTGCGCAAAATCCTCAATTCTTGTTGTCGACGCGGGTTTTGTGAACTCCATTCCACCGTCTTTAAGATTCTGCTCAATGGCGTCTGCCACGAAAAGTGCTGGCTCTGGATTCTCTGCTTGGATCTCCTGTGGCTTACCCAACTCAAATGGACCTACGATTGTTTTGTTCCATGAAAAATCTGTCGACATCACTCTGTATGGCACATCCTTGTTGATCACGTTGACCTCAAGAAGATTGGTCTTTGGTGCAGTATATGTCACTTTTGCAGTTGGCTTGGAAGTTGAATCGTCTGCAGAATTTAGAATTCCGATACGGATGATATTATCGTAAGCACAGATTGCTGAGGCTCCCACACCGTAGTAGGTACCGATATCCTCCACAAGCCAGATTGGCATCTGTGCACACTGGGCGTATAGACTCGCGTCGCCGATAACTGCACCGTCTACCTTCTTGATTCCAGATTTACGGATTGCGTCGGAAGCAGAAGTGAAGAAATCAGGCTGCACCTTGCAAGGCTTACCTTCTGCATCACGATATAGAGGCTCTTTCAATGGTTTTGTATATTTCGACGCGATTGTTGGATCTCCTCCACCAACTACGTATAGACTACCATGCAGTGTTGAATCTTTTGATATATGTCCTTCCATCACCACTTTAGTCTCGAATCTGAAAGTATCTGATAGTAGGTCCAACGCACAAGCTGTAGTAATCAGTTTGGTGATCGACGCTGGGATAAGATTGGTATTTCTGCGATATTCGGCTATTGTCTCTCCCGTCTCAACTTCCTTGATCAAGATGCCGACTCCGGCATTGTGTAGACCTGGGGCATCCACGAATTCCTTTACCGCAGGATTAAGATCCTGTGCGTTTGTTGTGATTATGCTGATTAGTGAAAATACAATAAAAATAAGTTTCTTCATTTTTTCTTTTGACTTTTCTTTCTGCTCGCCCTTGCGGGCTCGCAGAGGAGGGGAGGACAAGGGCTTCGCCCTTTGTAATCCTCATTTTTTATATCTATGCTATTATTGTCAAAACGGCGACTGTTTAAGCCGCCGTATTGGTATTGTATTTTGTTCAGAGTTATCTAAGCTCTAAGCTCTAAGCTCCTCACCCTTTGTGTCTTGCCTTAAGCTCTCTTGCCAAATCTTCGATTCTGATGCCTTTGCTTGTAAGCAATACGATTAGATGGTAGATCATGTCTGAACACTCGTAGATAAACTGGTCGTTTGTGCCGTTTATAGCCTCTACAATTGCCTCGATAGTCTCTTCACCTACCTTCTTACACATCTTTGGTGCACCGCCCTTGAAAAGCTTTGTTGTGTATGATCCCTCTGGCATCTCAGCGTGACGCTTTTCAATGAAGTCCTGTAGCTCAGTTAGGAATGCAAGATCCTTCACGTTCTTTGAACCAAGGAATTGGTTCGCTCCAGTAGTAGAACCCTTTGGAAGAGCCTGGATTAGCACACTGTCGCCAGCTGCTGACTTCTGAATCTCCGCTACTTCCATAGTGTCGTTGTACTCTCCTGCCAACACATTCTCATCTGAGCCTGTAGTTAGGTTGTGGAGCATTACGACTTTGGAACTCTCCATCTTCTTTATTGTCTCTTCAGTCACGAAACCGATGCGTAGCACTTTGCTGTTTCTCTCGTCTTGCACGCAAGCAGGAATCATTGTATTTGCCATATCTTTAATGTAGTGTAAATATCAATTCTCTGAGACCTTTGTGTCTCTGTGGTTAATTATAAGCTCGCCCTACGGGCTCGCGGTGAGAGTGGGGCAAGGGCGTTCCGCCCTTTGCAAACCTCATTTTATTCTGCACTCTTCTTAGTAGTCTTCTTCGCAGTTGACTTTGTGGCTGTCGATTTTGTCGACGCTGCTTTTGTAGTTGACTTAGCTGCAGTCTTAGTAGTCTTGGCTTTTTTAGCTGGAACCTTGTCCGCCTGCTCTGCAATGATCTTACGGCAATCGTCGATAGTCAATGACTTAGCGTCAGTACCCTTTGCAATCTTGTAGTTGACTCCATCTTTTGCAATGTATGGCCCGAAACGTCCGTTAAGAACTTCGATCTCTACACCGTTGTCGTCAAACTTGTTGATTACCTTATTCTTTAGCTCCTCACGCTTAGCCTCGATGATCTTGATACAGTCTTCGTTTGTGACTGTAAGTGGATCGTAAGACTTCGCAAGTGAGTATGCCTGACCGTTATGCTTGATGTATGGACCAAATCTTCCGACTGCCACAACCAACTCTGTATCTTCGTACGTTCCAACTGTACGTGGAAGTTTGAACAAGTCAAGAGCCTCTTCCAATGTGATAGTCTCAAGATGCTGGTTCTTGCGTAGAGATGCAAAACGTGGCTTCTCTTCGTCTTCAGTCGCACCGATCTGTGCGATGGCTCCGAAACGAGCGATCTTAACGAATACATCTTTGCCGCTTGCTGGATCAACACCAAGCTTACGCATACCATTCTTTCTCTCGCTGATTTGTGAAGCATCCTCCACAAGTGGATGGAAATCGTGGTAGAAATCATCGATCATATTCTCCCACTTAACATTTCCTTCTGCTACCTCATCAAACTTGTTTTCGATCTTCGCAGTGAAGTTGTAGTCAAGAATCTCTGGGAAGTAGTCAGTCAAGAACTCATTAACTACGATAGCTGTATCTGTTGGAACAAGCTTCTTTCTGTCTGCTCCGTATGTTTCAGTCTCAGTAGTTGCTGTGATCTCATTATTCTTAAGCACCAAAGTCTGGTAGTTTCGCTTCTGTCCTTCCAAGTCACGCTTCTCTGCGTACTCCTTATTCTGGATAGTAGAGATAGTTGGAGCGTATGTAGATGGACGTCCGATACCAAGCTCCTCAAGTTTGTGGACAAGTGAAGCCTCGCTGTAGCGTGGTGGATGTTGAGTGAAACGCTCAGTTGCGTTGATCTCCTTAGGCTGAGAAAGCTGCATGCCCTTGTTAAGTGGAGGAAGAACTGAAGTGTTGCTCTCCTCGTTACCCTCCTTGCTCTCCTGGTAAACTTTCAAGAAACCGTCGAACTTGACAACCTCACCGTCGGCTACGAACTTATATGTCTCGTCGCCACAATCAATAGTGACTGTTGTTTTTTCGATTTCGGCATCAGCCATCTGCGACGCGATTGTACGCTTCCAGATTAGATCATATAGTTTCTGAAGGTTGTTGTTGCCTTCAATAGTCTGATTCTCTATATATGTAGGACGGATTGCCTCGTGAGCCTCCTGAGCTCCCTTTGCCTTTGCAGTGAAACGACGTGGCTGTGAATATTTGTCGCCCATAGTTTCGCTGATAGTCTTCTTTGCAGTGTTGATGGCAAGATCTGAAAGATTTACGGAATCGGTACGCATGTAAGTGATCTGTCCAGCCTCATACAACTGCTGAGCAAGCGACATTGTCATGTTTACAGAGAAACCAAGTTTACGGGCAGCCTCCTGCTGAAGTGTAGAAGTGATGAACGGTGCAGCTGGACCTCTCTTGATTGGCTTCACGCTGATATCCGACACCTTAAACTCTGCATTCTTGCATTTCTCCAAAAATGCTCTTGCCTCTGCCTCTGTTTTGATCCTCTGCGGAAGTTCGGCCTTAAGTGTAGACGATTTGCCTTTAGCATCGACTACAGTGAAGATGGCCTGTATTCTGAATGAAGATTCACTGACGAAATTCTGAATCTCCTTTTCACGGTCTACGATAAGACGCACTGTTACTGACTGCACACGTCCTGCTGACAAAGATGGACGAACCTTTTTCCAAAGTACAGGTGAAAGCTCAAAACCTACGATTCTATCCAACACGCGTCGTGCTTGCTGAGCAGAAACCAAATTATCATCAATGTCACGTGGATTTTCGATTGCGTGTAGAATTGCAGTCTTAGTGATTTCGTGGAATACGATACGACGTGTGTTCTCTTTCTTTAGCTTCAACACATCGAATAGATGCCAAGCAATAGCCTCTCCCTCGCGGTCCTCATCGGATGCCAACCACACAATGTCTGCGTTCTTAGCCTCCTTTATCAAATCATCAACGAGTTCCTTCTTGTCGTCTGGAATTTCGTATAGGGGTTCGTAGTTGTTGTCCAGGTTAATAGACATTCCACTCTTTTTAAGGTCTCGGATGTGTCCGTAGCTCGATTTTACTACGAAATCCTTCCCTAAAAATTTACCGATTGTCTTCGCTTTCGCAGGAGACTCTACTATAACTAAATTCTTGTGCATTTTACCGTACCTAAAATCTTTTTTGCAAAGAAAAATAAAAAATCTTTCATTTACTCATATTTTTGCGTTTAATTTGGTATATTATTGAAAACTTATGCATTGATATGATTGAAATTGGAAAAATTCGTGAGTTGATGGCAAGTAGAGGCGTCGACGCGATTGTAGTAGGAGATAGTGACCCTCATTTCAGTGAATATCCAGCAGATTGCTTCTGCCTTCGCACATTTTTAAGTGGATTCGACGGTTCAAACGGTACACTTGTCGTGACTAAAGATGACGCTGCACTTTGGACAGATTCAAGATATTATCTACAGGCTTTGGAGCAGTTGAAACCATCTGGAATCCGAATGGTGAAGCAGGAGAGTGAAGCTTCAATTCCAAGTTTCCTATCAGAAAAGTTAAAGTCAGACGACGTGGTTGCACTTAATCCGTGGCTTACATCTCTTTCTGAAGAAAATGAATATATGAATGCAGGATTGAATATTAAATATGACGATTTATTATATGAGTCGTTGTGGTTTGGTCAGCAACCGAAGATGTCGGATGCGAAATTATTCATCCATTCTGAGAAGTATGCGGGTGAGTCTGTAAAATCAAAAATTGATAAATGTCGTAAATTCTTCGCATCAAAAAATGCGGAGGCAATGCTTGTGTCTACACTTGATGAAGTGGCATGGGTGACAAATCTGCGTGGTGCGGATTCATTATGTACTCCGATTTTCTACTCATATTTTATACTAGAAAAAAATAAGTCGACGTTGTTTGTTGATACCGATAAATTGACAGATGAAGTAAATACGTATTTATATGCGAATGGTATAAACGTAGCTTCATATTCGGTCTTCGCACAATATTTGCGTAATGGTTTATCGAACACTCCCGTCTTATTAGAAAATGCAAAATGCAATATTGCGACGTCGCAAATCCTGAATAATAAGATCGCGTCAGATAGAAAATTCATTGAAGAATTGAAGGCTGTGAAGAATGAAACACAGTTGGATTGCGAGAGAAAAATCATGGAAGAAGACGGTGCGGCTCTTGTCCGTATGTTGATGTGGCTGGAGAAAAATCGCAACAATGGTTTGAGAGAAACAGATGTGGCTGATAAAATTGCCGAGTTGAGGAAACAGTCGTCGGAATATATATGTGAGAGTTTTGATACTATTGCTGGATTTGCAGATCACGGAGCCATCGTACATTATTCAGCGAAGAAATGTAGTGATTATGAATTGACTCCAGACAACATCATTTTGATAGACACAGGTGGAAGTTATTTTGGTGGCACAACTGATATTACCAGAACCATTTCACTTTCTGATACACCGTCGGCAGAACAAAAACGTGATTATACATTGGTGTTGAAAGGCCACATTGCTATCCAATTGCAGAAATTTCCTGCTAAAACAGTTGGCTTTCAGATTGATGCACTTGCTCGCCAATACTTGTGGAATGCAGGTTTGAATTACGGACACGGCACAGGTCACGGTGTAGGACATTTCCTTGGAGTACATGAAGGTCCACAGTCAATGAGCAAAAAAAGTGTGGATTGTGAATTGAAGGAAGGAATGTTCATCACAGATGAGCCAGGATTGTATCGCACAGGTAAATGGGGAATCAGAATAGAGAATATGTTGGCTGTGAAAAAAGCAGAAAATACTGATTTTGGCGAGTTTATGAGTTTTGAGACTTTGACACTTTGTCCTTATGATCGCAAGTTGATAGAAGAGACAATGTTAACCGACGAAGAGAAAAAATGGTTGAATAATTATCATACAAATGTTAAAGATAGGTTAAAAAAACATTTGAATGTTGAAGAAAATGCTTGGCTTGAAGTACAAACTAAAAACTTTATTTAGTACATTTGCCGAAAATTACAAAGAAACAACAATAGAAATAGATATGAAAAAAATCATTTTCTCATTTTTGGCGTTGATGTGTGCAGCTTTCTCATTTGCAGCGCCAGCTACTAAGGATGCTCCATATCGTATTGAGCTAAAGATGAACGATATCAAGGACACATCAAAAGTGTTTTTGGCATTTTATTATAACGGAAAGACTTATTCTAAGGACACTGCCCAGTTTAATGGTAAAGGTGTAGCGATCTTTGACGGTAGTAAGAAAGACAAAGAAAAGCAGAGACTTGAGGAGGGTATGTATATCGTCTATTTCAAGCAGGACAAGTTCTTTGATTTGCTAGTAGGAAAAGACCAGAACATAAAGTTGAAGGCTGACACAACAGATTTGACTCCAGTTGTATCAATGGGAGAAGAGTCAGTTCATTTCTCTAACCTTGTTAAGTTTATGTCAGACAAAAACAAGGAGCGCAAGGATGCAGTAGAGAAAAAGAAAGAAGGAAAGATGGATTCTGTGGCATTTGAGACCAAGATGAAGAAACTTTCTGATGAAGTAGAGGCATTCCAGCAGAAAGAGATAGAGTCAACAAAGGGTTCATTCTATTCAGCATTTGTAAAAGGAACAATTCATGTAGAGGTACCTGATTTTGCTGAATTGCCTGATACAGCAAGACCAATGGCAAGATATCAGTTTACAAAGAATCATTTCTTTGATAACATTGATTTGTCTGATCCACGTATGTTGAGAACTCCATATTTCTCAGGAAAGGTGGATGATTACATGAAAAGATTGATTCCTGTTCCAGACTCATTGTTCCAGGCGGCAGATGTCTTGATTCAGAAGAGTGAGGGAGACAAGGAGACATACCAGACAATGCTTAGCAAGATGATGAACTACGGTTTGAAGAGCAACATGATGGGTATGGACAAGATGTGGTATCAGATTGCGGAGAAGTATTACTTGGCAGGCAAGGCTGAATGGGCTGATTCTTCATGGATTGAGGATTTGAAGGCAGAGTGCAAAAAGGTACGCTACAATATGATTGGTATGACAGCCAAGAACTTGAAGATGCGTCGTCAGGATTCTACACAGATTCAGTTGAAGGATTTGCGTCCAGAGAATGGAAAGAACGAGTTTGTACTTGTTTATTTCTTTGAGCCAACATGTGGACACTGTAAGAAGATCACTCCAGTATTGCACGATTCTGTTTATGTAAAGTATAAGGACAAGGGATTTGAGGTATTCTGCGTTTATACACAGACAGACAAGAAAGAGTGGGTAGACTTCTTGAACAAGCACAATTTGCACGACTGGGTAAACGTATGGGATCCAGGTAGAGAGTCATATTTCTGGGAGTTCTATGATGCAACCGTAACACCAGGAGTTTACTTGCTAAACAAAGAGAGAAAAATCGTAGCAAAGAAGATAAGCACGGAGTCTTTGGATCAGATATTGGAAGAAGAGTTGATAAAACGTAAACAAGAGAAAAAAGAGTAAAAAAATGGCTTGACAGCATAAAAATGGCCGTTTTTAATCAAATTTATCAACTTTTTTGCAATAAAATCCCAAAACTATTTTGCAAGAAATAAAGTTTATCTATTTTTGCCAACCATACAATCCAACGCTATGTGTTTAGTTTTGGAATGTGTGATTAATTAAGTTAGAAATAAAATTAGTAAATTATCTTATACTCGAAAGGTACTATGAAACACTTAAAGCTTTTTACGCCGGTCACAGCGATGTTGATCTTGGGAGCTTTGACTACATCATGTGGTAAGAAGTCCTTGAAAGATTCACAGGAATCGAATGTAACCGGATGGAAGTACAACGACAAGGAGAACGGTGGTTACCAGGTAACTATCGGCTACGAGCAGGACACCCCAACAGGAATGACATTCATCCAGGGTGGTACTTTCACAATGGGTCGTGTTATTGAGGATGTATTAGGAGATTGGAATAACATTCCACGTCGTGTCACTGTAGCTTCGTTCTACATGGACCAATATGAGATTGCCAATGTTAACTGGCGTGAGTATTTGTACTGGATGTCAAATGTATTCCACAATACTCCGGAGTTGGTAGAGAAGTGTCGTCCTGACACATTGGTATGGCGTGAGGAGTTGGCTTACAATGAGCCATACTTGGAGTATTATTTCACTCACGTGTCTTACAACTACTATCCAGTTGTAGGTGTAAACTGGGAGCAGGCTTGTGATTTCTGTATTTGGCGTTCAGACCGTGTAAACGAGAGAAGAATGGTTGAGGCTGGAACAATTCAGTACCCAGACTTTCAGGCGTTGAAGGGAAATACAGACGCTAATGACATCGCTCAGAATCAGGTATTCAGCACAGACAAGTACTTGATGAAGGGTGATTACAAGCCAACAGAAGGAAAGAAGACTTTGAAGGATGTATATGGAAACGCAAGAAAGACTACAATGTCTGACGGTATCCTACTTCCTAAGTATCGTCTCCCAACCGAGGCTGAGTGGGAGTACGCAGCATACGGAATCCTTTCTGTAGAGGCTGAGGAAAACTACGAAGAGAAGAAGATTTATCCTTGGTACGGTCACCAGATGCGTAATCCAGGTAAGGATAACAAGAAGAACCGCGGTCAGATGTACGCTAACTACGTAAGAGGTCGTGGTGACTACATGGGTATCGGAGGTAGCTTGAATGACCACGCTACTATCACAGCTCCAGTAGATGCTTTCTGGCCAAATGAGTTCGGTCTATACAACATGGCTGGTAACGTTAACGAGTGGGTGCTTGATGTATATCGTGTTTTGACATCTGATGATGAGCAAGAGTACAACCCATTCCGTGGTAACCAATATGTGAGTCCAATCATGCAGGAGACAACTCTTGAGGATGGTACTTCAACTAAGGTTCCTCAGATTGATAGCCTTGGTCGTGTAATCTTCGCTATCCCTGCTGATAAGGATACTGAAATGGACAAGTACGCTCGTCTTGATGTAAGAAACTTCAAGGATGGTGATGGACAGAGTGCTCTTGATAGAAACCAGTGGACAGCAGTTGTTGATCCAGATATCGCTACTAAGAAGTTGTATGATCCAGATGCTGGTACAGCAGTTTCTAAGTTGACATCTAATATTTCTAACACTACTCGTGTATACAAGGGTGGTTCTTGGAAGGATCGTTCATACTGGTTGAGCCCAGCTCAGAGACGTTACCTTGATCAGACTAAGTCTCGCGCTGACCTTGGTTTCCGTTGCGCAATGTCTAAGGTAGGTCCAGAGGATGACAACAGATAAACATTAAAGTTTATAAAACATAAAAAACGGAGCTTTCAATTTCTTGGAGGCTTCGTTTTTTTTAACCACTTATCAAAATTAGGGTTGTAAAAACCTTACAGAATCCGGAGATATATTAAATTCTCCAATTACAAAACAAAGAAATGGATATCAAGTCAATATATTCACTATTCATCCAATGTGATGGCGTTACTACTGATAGTAGAAAGTGCCCTGCAAATTCTATGTTTATCGCTTTGAAGGGTGATAATTTTGATGGTAATGTTTTTGTTGAAAGTGCAATAGAGTCGGGTAGTAAGTTCGCTCTTACTTCAGACGAATCTCGTGCGAACAATAAAACAATTTTCTATGTTCCGGACACATTGGTTGCTCTTCAGCAATTGGCGTCTTATCACCGTCAACAGATGAATGCTACAGTGATAGCAATCACAGGTACTAATGGAAAGACCACGACAAAAGAGTTGACTTCAGCTGTGATGAAAGCCAAGTATGGAGACGATGTCATCAATACAGAAGGAAATCTAAACAACCATATTGGAGTGCCTTTGACTTTGTTTCGCATCAAGTCTCATCATAAATATGCTATTGTTGAGATGGGAGCTAACCATCCAGGTGAAATAAAGACATTGGCAGATATCGCAATGCCAGATTTCGGTTTGATCACAAACGTAGGTACAGCTCATATTCTCGGATTTGGCTCATTTGAAGGCGTCATAAAGACAAAGACAGAGCTATACGAAAATTTGAAAAAAAACAATGGTACTATTTTCGTTAATGGTGCCAACAAAAATATATATCCAAAATCAGACGGTGCAAAACGAATTGTCTATGGAGTAGACGGTTCTGCATTAAACGCCAATGTTGAATCTGCAGATCCATTTTTAAAAGTCAAGTTTGACAACGGAGTATCTGCACAGACAAATCTTATTGGAGCATACAATCTTGAGAATGTAATGGCTGCTGCATGTGTAGGTTCTCATTTTGGGGTAGAAATTCCTATGATTATATCTGCGTTGGAGAATTACAAACCGTCAAATAATCGATCTCAGTTTATATCAACTGCGTCGAATAAACTTATTGTTGACGCTTACAATGCAAACCCTACAAGTATGAAAGCAGCACTTGACAATTTCTTCTCACTGAAATCAGAGTCGGAAAAGGCACTTGTGCTTGGAGATATGCGTGAGCTTGGAGCCGATTCAGAAACAGAGCATAACAAGATTGTAGAGATGATTGCTGCGTCTGGAATCAAAAAGGTTATGTTGGTAGGAGAGTGTTTCGCTGCTGCAGCCAAGAATGGTATGTCTACATTTAAGAATGTGGATGAACTAATCTCCGTCTTACCAGAGCAAAAACTGAAAGGATGCCTTATTTTGATCAAGGGTTCAAATAGTATAAAATTAACTAAAGTCGTAGAACACTTATGAATTCAACACTGACTTTATTCTTGTTCTTCATTGCTATTGTTGCAGTTTGGATTCTTTTTTATAACCTAAGAAGAAAGCAAAAAGAGGCTCAGGAACAACTCCGTAAGGCTCAACTTTCAGAAGAGGAGAAAAGAAAAGAGGAGGAAGCAGCAAAAGCACAAGAGGAGGATTCCGAATGTTGTGGACAGCATGAGGTGTGTGAAAAAACAAACCTTATGAATACCAGTTTGAAATACGAATACTACGATGATGAGGAACTTGATGCACTTGCAGGAAAGGATCCTGTAGATTATAGTGATGCTGAGATTTCACAGTTGCGTGAAGTGTTTGAGACACTTAAGGAGTATGACGTTGCTGGTTGGCTTCGTAGTCTACAACTAAGAAACATTGAATTGCCTGATGATATAAAGGAAGAAGCATTACTTATTGTCAGTGATCTAAGAGAGCGTGAAAATAAGAAATAACTAAATAACAACGATTTTTAGTTAAGAGACGATGTTTTTGACGATATGTCGTTGAAATTTACTATTTTTGCAGGCGATTTAATAAAATCATACATTCTAGATGCTGATTGTTAATACAATCCCGTCAGAATGCGATTATTTAAGAGAGGTAAATCATTTATTCAAACAATTATAGCGATTTTGAAAGGAGGTGATATATGATGACTTTTGATGGTGTCGTCTACGGCCCTGTCCAAAGCAGACGATTAGGTTTGTCGTTAGGCATTAATCTTTTGCCTACAGAAAATAAGGTATGCTCATTTGAATGTGTCTACTGTGAATGCGGATTCACAAAAAAAGGAGTCTCTGCCAAATTTCCGTCTTTTGAGAAAGTGGAAGAGGAGATAACAAATTGCTTGAAAGCTTTGAATGCAGAAGGAAAACATCTTGATGTTATCACTTTTGCAGGTAACGGAGAGCCGACACTCTATCCACATTTTGAGGAAGTGATAGATTTGACGATACGATTGCGAGATCAGTTTCATCCAAATTCAAAGATATCGGTTTTGACAAATGCCACACGATTGGCCAATGAGTCGGTAGTGAGAGCATTGAAAAAAGTCGACAATAACATTTTGAAGATAGATTCAGTGTTTGATTCTACAGCCAAACTTATCGATGTGCCGGTAGATTCGCACTACAGCGTTGAGAAAGTGATAGAGCAGATGGCTCAATTTGATGGCGATTTCATCCTGCAGACAATGTTTCTTCGTGGAGTTGTGGAAGGCAACAAGATTGACAATACGACAGAAGAGGAAGTGAATGCGTGGTATGAAGCAGTCAGACGAATGTCGCCAAAGCAGATAATGATTTATTCAATTGATCGTGAGACACCATACAAAGAGTTGGAAAAGGTAAGTCACGAGGAGCTGGAAAAGATAGCCGAACCTTTGAGAAAAGAAGGCTTTGATGTCCAGACAGTTTAAAAGAAAAGTTTAAATCATTAAAAATCCGCATTTTTTTCATATAATTAACGTATTGAAAGAAAAAATGATTAAATTTGCGGGCAAAATAAAAACGTAACATTTAAAAATTATGATCATTGTTCAAATCAAGGAAGGCGAGAACATCGAAAAAGCCTTGAAGAAGTTTAAGAGAAAGTTTGAGAAGACTGGTGTTGTTAAGGAGTTGAGAAACCGCCAGCAGTTCACAAAGCCATCAGTGCTAAAGCGTCAGCAGAAGATTCACGCTATCTACGTACAGGCACAGTATGGTAACGAAGATTAATCGTTCTCGTGGACAGATTGATTGAAGACTTCAAACAATATATAAGGTATGAGAAGAATTATTCTTCTCATACCTTTATTGCTTATGAGAATGACCTGAACCAATTCTCTACCTTTTTATTGGAAAACTACGGTAACCTAGACATTAAAGAAATCACACACAAACATATCAGAAGTTGGATATATGAGTTGCGGCAAACAGAGAAGGCGACCAGTGTAAATCGTAAGATTTCTGCGTTAAGATCCTTCTTCAAATTCTGTAAAAGGACGACTCCTGGTTTAAAATCTCCGATGATTTCCATACGCGCGTTGAAGCAAGAAAAGCGTCTTCCTATGTTTTTAAAAATAAATGAAGTCGAAAAAATACTTGCAAATAATATAAATTTTTCAGTGTATGAAAATTTTCGCGATTTTTTGATGATTGAAACGTTTTATTCATTAGGTTTGCGTTTGTCAGAATTGATCAACGCAAAAGAAACCGATTTTGACTTAGCTAGAAAGGTCGCCACAATCCTTGGAAAGCGAAACAAGCAGAGGGCGATTCCACTTGGAGACAAGTACATTGATTTAGTGAAAAGATACCTGAAGCTAAAGCAAGAGACTTTCGAGGGTGGGGCAGAAAAGAATCTATTTGTGACGGATAAAGGAGAACAATTGAAGCCGCGAAAAGTTTATTCGATTATCCACAAACAGATTTCCGAAGTAAGCACAATAGCGAAGCGAAGTCCACACGTCTTGAGGCACACGTTTGCGACAGTGATGCTAAACAATGGGGCGGAGATAGAGTCGGTGAAAGAACTTTTAGGACATTCAAATCTGGCAGCAACACAGGTCTACACGCATACGACCTTTGAGCAGATGAAAAAGATTTATAAACACGCTCATCCAAGAGCACTAAAAGAAAAATGATATGAACGTTAATTTTCAGACAATTCACTTCGACGCAAAAGCAGAGTTGAAGTCATTCGTAGACAAGAAAGTCGAGAAATTGGAGCAGTATTCAGACCAGATCACAAATGTAGATATTGCCATGAAGGTGATTAAGCCTGAGGTTTCCAACAATAAGGAAGTAATGTTGAAGGTATTGATGCCTAATAATGAGCTTGTTGTGACAAAGACAGCAGATAGCTTTGAGGAGGCATTTGACAATGCAATGGACTCAATGATCCGTTCAATCCAGAAGACAAAAGAAAAAAATAGAAATTAATCTGCAATTTTCTTTGCAGTTTAAATAAAAGTTTCTACTTTTGCAGTCGTTAATCGGAAACGCCCGGTTGACGACTCTTTTTAAGCCTCTTTAGCTCAGTTGGCCAGAGCACGTGATTTGTAATCTCGGGGTCGTTGGTTCGAATCCGACAAGAGGCTCAAGAAAGAAGGGTGTGTACCAGAGTGGCCAAATGGGGCAGACTGTAAATCTGCTGGCTCTGCCTTCGGTGGTTCGAATCCATCACCACCCACAATCTTTGAAATGCGGAAATAGCTCAGTTGATAGAGCACTAGCCTTCCAAGCTGGGGGTCGCGGGTTTGAGCCCCGTTTTCCGCTCTCTTTTGCTGTAATAGCTCAGTGGTAGAGCACTTCCTTGGTAAGGAAGAGGTCCTGAGTTCAACTCTCAGTTACAGCTCATGAGAAAAATACAAATAGATTATTCATTTAATATAATAAACAAGTAAAGCTATGGCAAAAGAGACATTCGTTCGTACCAAGCCACATGTGAACATTGGTACAATTGGTCATGTTGACCACGGTAAGACTACTCTGACTGCTGCTATCTCTAAGACTTTGTCTGAAAAGGGATTTGGTAGCGAAGAAATCAAGTCTTTTGATCAGATTGATAATGCTCCTGAAGAAAAAG
>JAZUGF010000056.1:0-9091 GCA_045641065.1 Paludibacteraceae bacterium
AAGACTAATTTCAACGATGTCAAAGATCTATTTATTCCCATTATTCCGGGATTATTTGATTAAATTTTATATGTCCCATTTTAACGGGACACTAATGTTTTGCATTAATGATTTATTTTTTTGTACGGCAAAATTTGAAATTATTTCATTTCCAATCAAAAATGGATTCTTTCTTTTCACTATAATTTATAAAAAAAGAGACGTGGCTCTATGCCACGTCTCTCAGAATTAAAAGAAATATAAATAAGATTATTTATCTTCTTTTTTGTTTTCTTCTTCTACTGGTTCTTCTTTGATCTCCTCAACTTCTACAGTTGTTGGCTCTTCTTTTTTCTTAGCCAAATACTCTGGAAGACTCATTCCTGCTTGATCAAACAATTCTCCCAATGGCGGAACACTCTTCATCAAACCTGATAGGAAATTAGCTGTGCTTGTCTTGCCATCGCCGTTTCCTCCACCGTTATCCCAAACTGTGACTTTGTCAATCTGGATACCCTTGACTGCTTCAACCTGTGTCTTAACCAACTCAGGAAGTTTCTCAAGTAGCAATAGAGTGTAAGCCTTTGTAGCGTCGCCACCTGCTGCCTTGATCATTCGGTCGTAACCGTCTGCCTGCTTAGTAAGGATCTCGTACAAACCTTTGGCCTCTGCTTCCATTTTAGCGTAGATTGCGTCAGCCTCTCCCTTTGCATTAACTCTCTTCTGCTCAGCCTCTGCTTCTGCAGCGATTACCAAACGTTTTTTCTCAATCTCCTGTGCGACGATGACGTTGGCAGTCTGTGTTGAACGCTCACGATCTGCACGTGCCTCCTCGGCTTTCTGCTCAGCTGCGTAGGCCTCCTCCAATGCCTTAGCCTGTGCTACCTTCTCAGCAGCTGTAGCTTTACGCTGTGCCTCTGCCTCTGCCTCACGACGATCGGCATCTGAATTAGCGATGTTTACCTTTGCCTCATTCTCTCCCTTTACAGCTGCAGCATTTGCCTCTGCTGTACGGATACGTGTCTCACGAACTGCGTCTGCCTTACCGATTTCTCCAATTTTCTCCTGCTCAGCCACACGAACCTTTGCCTCGTTGATAGCCTTTGCTGCAGCTTCCTGTCCTAGTGCCTCAATATAACCAGACTCATCTTTGATATCGGTTACGTTTACGTTGATAAGCTTCAAACCGATTTTCTTCAACTCAACCTCAACGTTTGCTGTCACGTTCTCAAGGAACTTGTCACGGTCTGAGTTCAACTCCTCAATACTCATTGTCGCGATTACAAGACGCAACTGACCGAAAAGGATATCTCTAGCCAACTCCTGAATCTGTGTTGCTGAAAGACCAAGCAAACGCTCTGCAGCAGCAAGCATTGTCTCAGGCTCTGTGCTGATACCTACTGTGAATCGACAAGGCACGTCTACACGGATATTCTGGCGTGATAGAGCTCCCATCAAATCGGCATCAATACCAATTGGTATCAATGATAGGTAAGAGTAGTCTTCGATGATTGGCCATACGAATGCACCACCTCCATGTACACACTTGGCTGACTTCTTACTTCCGCCTCCACCATAGATTACTAGAATCTTGTCTGACGGACAACGACGGTAGCGATTGATTAATGCTGCAGCCAATCCGATTGCTACCACAATAAAAATGAAAATGAAATCCATATATTTTATTTATTTTGTTGTTATTTCTAAATGATTGAGTTTTTTACCTTCAGAATCTCTAATTCTGTCTCTTTTTCTACCTCAGCTAAGCGAATTTTTGCTTCTTTCTCTGCCATAGCTATGCGAATTTTTGCATCGCAGATGGCTTTTGTTGCAATCTCCTGTCCAAGAGCATCCAAATAACCAGACTCATCCTTGATATCGGTTACGTTTACGTTGATAAGCTTCAACCCGATCTTCATCAACTCAAATACAACCTTTTCGTTGAGTTTGTCAAGAAAAAATTCACGGTCAGAGTTCAATTCCTCAATACTCATAGTCGCGATAACTCTACGCAACTGACCGAAAAGGATATCTCTTGCCATTTCCTGAATTTGTGGTGCAGAAAGTCCAAGTAAACGCTCTGCGGCTATATGCATTATATCAGGTTCTGTGCTGATACCTACTGTGAATCGGCAAGGCACATCTACACGGATATTCTCACGTGTTAGAGCGTTTGTTAGATTCGCATCAATACCGATAGGTGTCAATGAAAGATAAGCATAATCTTCAATGATTGGCCATACGAAAGAACCTCCTCCATGAATACACTTAACACTCTTTTTATAATTGTTGGATCCGTATATTACTAATATCTTGTCGGCTGGACATCGACGATAGCAGTTGATTATAGAGAACACCAATACGATAAAAACAATGATTGCAATTAAAATCTCACTCATAAAATGTATTTGATTCTATTTTGTTAGAGTTTTGCAACCAAAAGGATATTGTTGTTCAAAATCTCCATTACCACAACCTTAGTGCCTGTTGGTATCATTTCTCCGTCCGTTACAGCATCAATCTCTTGAACAGAACCGTCGAAACTGATTTGAACTTTACCTGTTCCACTTCTATTTCCTGGGATTCTTAGGTAGACGCTGCAAGTTTTTCCTTCTGCAGTGTTAATGTCAAAGGCTCCGTTTGATTCAAGCTTCATCATTTTCTTAAATAAATAGATGAAAGCTACTAAGAATAAGCAACCACATAAAAATGCTACTATTCCAAGAATTAACGAGTTTTGAATGTCATCGTAGAAAATGACTCCAGCCCAACCTAAACCTAAAAGGAAATTGACTGCATTTCTTACTGACAACATATCGGAAAATCCACTTGAATCCAAGGCGTCTCCACCGTCGAGATCAAGATCCATGTCGAAATCTCCAAGTCCAATCAGTGATAATATTGTTTGGACGGCAAATATCACAGAGGTCACTATCGCTATTCCCCAATAAACTTTGATTCCTGGTTCCAAATTGCTGAACCAATCTAAAAACATATCCATCATAATTGTGTCCTCCTAATATTAGATTGTTAATTAATTTTGTGGTTATACACAGTTGATCTTAATGAGGATTGTTGAGGGCGGAACGCCCTAACTCCATCTATAACGCGAGCCCGTAAGGGCGTATATTAAAATCCTTGTATATAAATCACTTTATTTTCATATCTACAAATATAAACTAATTTGTAAGATTTATATAAGCGTAAATGCGAATTCGTATTTCAATTTATATTTATTTAACAAATTGTGAAATGAAATGTTCAATCACATTCGGGATTGTTAAAATTGTAAAGAGAATTCCGAAAATAGCTCCTGAAATATGAGCTTCATGACCGATATTATCCATGTTTTTCTTAGCCATATAAGTAGAGTAGGCTAGGAAAAGAATTGCAAAGATCCAGGCTTTGATCGGAATCGCAAAAAAGAAATAAATTGTCGCCAAAGGATTTATCATTATAAATGCAAATAATACTGCATTGATAGCTCCCGACGCTCCAATTGCACAGTAGCGAGGATTGTCTTTATGCATATATAATGATATGAGCGACGACGCTGCGATTGAAAGTAAATAAAATAATATGTATATTACTGCTCCGTAAAGAGAAGTGAAAACATTTTCAATTGTTGGACCGAAGAAAAATAAAGTCAACATGTTGAAGAATAGATGATTCCAATCTGCATGGACGAATCCGTTTGTAATCAATCGGTAGTATTCTTTATTATGAGCGACTCTATATGGCTTGAATGATAGTTTGTCAAACAATTCTTCATTATTGAATGCTTGATATGAAACGAGGCAAGTGATGCCGATAATTATGTATGTGATCATTTTATTGGTTGTGTTTTGTTTTCAAAATGTTTTGCAATTTTAATTAATGCTAAATCTTTTCTTTTACAGTTTTGGGGCAGAAAAACACCATTTGTAGCTGAATCTAATAACATTCCTGTTTTTATTGATTTAATACAAAAATGTTCATTTTTATATATTGCTATCCATGGTGTACCATAGTAACCCATTCTGAATTTTACGTTTTGAATAATTAATGTTTCTCCATTTGATAATTGGAATGAGACGTAGGTTTTTGACGATCCTGTCATATCTGAGTTGTATGGGTTGTCGTCATAAGAAAGTATTTCCGAAATTGTACCTTTGTCAATGTTCTCAATTGTTGTTGTAAAGTTATTATAATATTCCTGATTTTCTTTATAAAAGTAGCGAAGCTCATTGCGAATTGATTTTTTATAATTCTCTTTATCGTCAATATTAAGATTAAACTGTATAGTGTCAATTTTTCCCGATTTTATACTTTTTACAATAGTCGAAAATAGAGAGTCTATACTCAATACGTTCATTGCTCCTGGAAATCTTTTCAACATCGTAGAGTCATTATCTGAATTTATGATTTTCTCGATTGTAAATTTTTTCCCTCCTCTTTTATATACAATCCTATTTTCTGTACGATGGCCACTTACACATCCTATAGTACAATGTGCTAATTCTATTTTTTTTACTTGTAATTTGTCAATGTTGTCTAATTGTTGTTTATATGGTTCTAGTTCTTTTGTATCTAAATTGATTTTATACTTATTAAAATTTTTATCTGAAACATATAAACAATTGTTCTTTTGCCATTTGTGCTCTATGTAATTAGGAATTGAATCAAAAAAAATCCAAGAACCTCCTATTTTTTTATAGAATATATCATAGTAAGTTACTAAATAAACAATATCGTTGATTGTGTCTTTATATGTGTCTTTATAATAGTCATTATCACTTATTGTCTCATAATACCAGCTTTCATCCCAATAATATTTATAAACAACTTTATCATCCGCAATATACCAGCGTGGAGATGAATTTTGAGCTAATATATTGATTGTGACAAATATGATTAGTATTTGACAAATGAAGTATGGTTTTATATTCTTCAAACTCATATTTTTTATGGCAATTATATACGTGTTGTCCAAACTCGTTTGCTTATTGACGCTCGCCCTCCGGGCTCGCGTTGGAAGGGAGGGGTTAGGGCGTTCCGCCCTTAACAATCCTCTTTGGGACAAATTTATAAATAAAACCAGAAACCTGAAACTTTTTTCTCTTTTGCAATTCAGTTGCATAATACTTCATCTACTTTTGCAGTGTAAATAGAAATTAAATGGTTCAGTTATGATAGAGTTTTTATCATCTTTATGGGTATTGGTTCTTGAAATGGCACCATACCTACTTCTCGGCTTCTTCATCGCCGGTTTGCTTTACGCATTCATTCCACAGAAAATGTTTGCTAAGCATCTTCACAAACCTGGTTTCAAATCAGTCTTATATTCGACGTTGCTTGGAGTTCCGCTTCCGCTTTGTTCGTGTGGTGTCCTTCCTACTACAGTTTCTTTGCGTAAGAGTGGAGCTTCACGTGGTGCCTGTACTTCATTTTTGATTTCTACTCCTCAAACAGGTGTTGATAGTATTCTTGCAACATATTCACTACTTGGATTGCCATTCGCAATCATTCGCCCAATCGCAGCTTTGGTTACAGGATTGATCGGTGGAGTAGTGACAGACTTATCTTTCAAAGATGAGGAGGTTAAGGAAGTTGTTGCTAAAGAAGAGGATAATAAGAATCTGACATTCATTCAGAAACTGAAAGTAGCATTCAGTTATGCATTCGACGAATTGCTTGAAGACGTGGGTAAATGGTTGGTTGTCGGTTTGTTGGTATCTGCATTGATCACTGTTGCTGTGCCAAACGATTTCTTCGCAGCTTTACAAGATTTTCCATTCTTGAATATGTTGATCGTCCTTGTTATTGCTATCCCAATGTACACTTGTGCAACAGGCTCAATTCCAATCGCACTTTCATTGATGATGAAGGGCATGACACCTGGTGCGGCATTCTTACTTTTGATGGCAGGTCCAGCAATCAACACTGCTTCTATGCTTGTGATTAATAAGGCGTTTGGTAAAAAACAGACTATACTTTACATCGCGTCGATCGTAATTGGTGCAATTGCATTTGGTTTGATTATGGATTATGTTTTGCCTGCAAGTTGGTTTGATGTTAGCAAAATGACAGCTGCAGTATCATGTTGTGATGAAGGACATAGTGAATGGTTCAGCATTGTTTGTAGCGTCGTTTTCTTGATCCTTTTGATAAAAGCTCTTTCAAATGGACATCATCATCACGGAGAGTGCGGATGTGGTTGTCACCATGACGAAAACGATAACGAAAACGAAAATTGTTGTCATTGTCACGATGGAGAGTGTCATTGCAATGATCACGACAATGATTGTCACTGCCATGATGGAGAGTGCCATTGCCATGACCACGATGACGACGGTGAGTGTCACTGCCACAAAGAGAAAGAGATTTCACTAAAGGTTAAAGGTATGTGTTGCAGCCATTGTGCAAACAATTTGAAGGAAGGATTCCTTGCAAAAGATGAGATTCAGAGTTGCGACGTCGATCATAATTCTGGTTTGGTGAATATCAAATTCAAAGAAGGTCAGAGTTTAACTATCGAACAGTTGAAAGAGGTGGTTGATAGTTTTGGCTATGAGATAATTTGATATGATAATTAAATTAATAAGGTAAAAAAAGACGTCATCTCATTCGAGGTGACGTCTTTTATTGTAAAGAGTAAGTGATTTTACTTTAGAACTACCTTCTTGATATAAGAATCTTCAGCTGTAACAACTTTTACTAGATACATTCCCTTTGCAAAAGAAGAAAGATCAAGTGAAACATTGTTAGAGTTTGCTGATTCAATCATCATCTCATTTCCAATCATATCCAATACAACAACCTCATTGATATTGCTGTTTGCGACAACATTTAGAATGCCTGATGTTGGATTTGGATAAACATTGATTTCGTTATTTGATGATTCATTCTGGAATACATCAGTAACGATATCGTTAGATCCATTGTTTGCACTACTGCTTTCATTATTTGAACCATTTGCAGAGGCAAATACACACCAAGTCTCATTTGATCTTTGGGTGTTAATCCAATTTGATTTAGTTGGTTCTTTAAGGAGTTCTATTACTCTTGACTCAAATTTTCCAACATAAGAAATCTGACTTCCAAAATTATTCATGAATGTGATTTCAAAACTATAATTTTCAGTCACAAAACGATCTCCACTCCATACAGATACGACTCCATCAGATTCAATCAGTCCTGATGTGCGTGTGAATATCTGACCACTGGCATCCGTGATAGTTAAAAGCCACGAATTGGCATTTGTAACGTCAAATGACAAATTTCCATTGTATCCTACTGAATTGTCTTTTAACCAAACTGTAATTGAATGATCTTTGGCAAATTCAGGAACGATTTTGGCGTTGAACTTAGCTCCCTTCTTAACTGCGAATCCTGGTTTTAACTTAATGTTTTTACCTGCACGAAGTAATAATTTACCTCCTTCTTCAACCTCCAATCCTGATTTTTCCGCTGAAGGGGCAACAATGTTTTCCATTGCATTTTTACCTCTCGTCTGGTCTTTTTTTACTACGTCAAAGTCAAGAGTGACATCACCGCTTTCAGTTGGATATTTTGGAGAAATTCCTACCACTGCACAATGATTGTATCCGCTAAGAGCATCGAAATTTTCATTTGTTCTCAAAATTTGATAGTATCCATCTGCGATACCTCCCCAACCTAAATTACAATAAAAATAGTTTGTATCATCAAAATAGTATCCGGATATCACATATATATGACCTACACCCTTTCGCACTTCATGACCATTCACATAACTAGTCTGGTAGCCGTTGCAATTATAAATTACCGGTCTCTCTGCATCAATTTCTGTTCTGATCATGTTGTTCCAGTCATAGTCGCTCCAATTTTCAATGTTATTACCGTCGTAAGTGGACCAAATACAAGAATACAAGTTATATCCGAACTCTCCTAATGCATGATGGTAAAGATCAAAAATTTCAACGACAAGTATTGATGTTTCATCGCATCCGTATGAAAGATGAAGTGATTCACCTGCCTGTCGCAAAAGATGAGTCGTCTCTTTTACTTCATTAGATGGCGTATTCTGATTCAACTCGTTCGGAATCAGGTTCCAATCAAAACCATCGTAACTTACCACTCCGCGAGTAAGATTTTTTCGAATACTATAGTTTGTTTGAACTGGATTTAAAGATCTAAGAAATGCTGCTTGTGAAATCTCTGCAAATTCTGGCCATCTCCATTTCCACATTACTTGAGACAAACCCATAGCTGGACATCCAACAATTGTTCTGCATTGCTCTTCGGATTCCGTATCAATCGGACAATCATTATTGTAGATTGATATTCCATCTGAACCATTTTCTTGAGACCATATGTTTTCCCCACGTTCATCCCTAAGTAAAACTTCTCCTGGAGTATATGACCTTAAAGATCCTTCATATGACATCAATGAGTTCCATTTATTTTTAATATCACTACTTTCACTACTTTCGCCAGAACTGCCAGAAGAACTTGATGATTGTGATGGATTTTTGATAGTAGAATCCAAAGATGTAATGGTTTTTCCATAAATTCCCAAGATTTCCTTAAATGTCTCATTCTCAGAATTTGTGGTTGACTCATATTTTCCAGTGGTGTTAAAACCAAGAATAGGCCACATTTCATCTCTTGATGAGACAATTACCCAGCCTCCACCTTCAAAATTTATACCGTAAACAGATGTCTTTCCTTCATACTTTTCTGTGATGATCTCGCTGATTACCACATTTTTACCTGTCTTCTTTTTCATGAAATTTGTCGCAACTGTCTTAACTGTTGAATCATCGACCACAACAGCAAACAAGTTTGCTGAAAAAGATAGCATCAAGGACAAGAAAAGCATCTTTACTGATGTAAAACGCATTTTCATCTCCTCAATTATTTTGTAAGTGATTCAACTTTAGCCTTCAATGCTGCGTTTTCTTTCTCAAGCTGGATCATGTGAAGTGTTAGCTCCTCAACCTTCTCCAAAAGCAAATTGCTCAATTTAGATACACTGACTCCGTTTGCATCCATCTCAGATGCTGATGGCATACCAGGTAGGTGCTTGTGCTCATTAACGTAGCTCTCAACCTCTGACAAAGACTTCAAATTGTAGTTCTCATCAAATACG
>JAZUGF010000057.1:0-39422 GCA_045641065.1 Paludibacteraceae bacterium
CTTCAGCTTAAAAAGTACATCTGGTGGTACAACAATAAAAGAATCAAACTTAGATTAAACGGTATGAGCCCGGTTCAATACCGAGCCCATACTTTATAAATTTTATTTTTTTAATGTCCAACTTTTGGGGTGCACCTCATGATATCACGTCTCTATATATTTTATCGTATATAAATTACCTCTGGCTCAATTCGAATTCCAAATCTGCTCCATACGTCGACTTGGATTGTGTTTGCTAATTCAATTATGTCTCTGCTTGTGGCATTTCCATTGTTGACGAGGATGAGTGCTTGTTTGTGCCAAACTCCGGCTCCATTGTGGCTCATTCCTTTCCATCCACAACGCTCAATCATCCATCCTGCAGGAATCTTCACCTCTGTCTCTGAAACCTCGTATTTGGGCACGACAACGGTTTCGTCGATAGCAGTCTCGCGTCGACAGATTTCTTCGTAGATAGAACGGTCTACAATTGGATTTTTGAAATAGCTTCCTGCACTTCCAATTTTGCCGACCTCTGGCAACTTATTGTTTCTTATAGTGATAATTGTCTCACGGATGGTTTTAAGATTGATATCCTTTCCTTCCAACTCCTTTGATAAACCACCATAAGATAGTTTGAAATCAGGTTGTTTCTTCAATCTGTAAGTGACGTGTGTGACGATAAACTGATCTTTCCAATCCTCTTTGAATCGGCTCATACGGTATCCGAAATGAAGATCTTCATTCTGTGCGACGTGAATGCTCGCGTCTGCAATCTTTATCATCTCCACCTCTTTGATGATATCCTTCGCCTCCACACCGTATGCTCCTACATTTTGCACTGTTGATGCTCCGACCGTGCCTGGAATAATAGATAGATTCTCCGCACCACAGTAGTTATGCTCCACTGCCCACGCTATGAAATCATCCATAATCTCACCGGCTCCGACCTTCACGTCAACAATCTTCGCGTCTTCATTGATAATCTCAATTCTTTTGATCTGTGAGTGCATCATGGTGCCTTTGAAATCATCGCAAAGAAGGATATTGCTGCCGCTACCAAGCTGAAACAATTGTTTTCCTGCAATGTAGCCCTCTTTGATAAACGATTGAAGTTCAGCAACATTATCATATTCAATGAATTCACTGCAACATCTGTCGAGACCGAATGTGTTGTGATTCTTTAGAGAAAAATTCTTTTTTATGCTGATCATATATATGCTGTCTGTTTATAAGGTTCAACCTACATGTAATCTGGGCAAAATTAACATATTACTTTGACATGTCAAAATCTATAAGATTCACAGGTACATTATATATTCGACAGAGTCCTTAAAAACAACCATGATTCTCAGCTTCTCCAAATTCACCGGTTATGGGATTTAACCGTCTAACCACCCAATATGGATCTCCATGCCATTTTACAACATTATTGCCTAAGGAAATCTATTTGTATCAAAACTCAAAATCAAAACGGTTACACTATCCACCACTTTTATAATATCCTCCCTTACAGTCCAAAATTCATGTAGCTCATTATGATTTTTGGCATATGGATATGCATTTTTGTTATCCATTTGTTTAGAAGAATTTGTGGTTTTAGGATATTTCAAAATCCACTATTAGTCAATGGACATATAATTTTTCTTTTGTCGTCGGCAAAGCTACGAAGTTTATGTCTAAAAGTGTAATAACGTACAAGACCATTATTGGTAAGATTGAAATAGTAAGTGGTCTTTTGGGTGATGATATTCATACTCACTTGAGTTCGTCCAGCATCGACATTCACTTTCTCTATCTTTCCCCAACTGATCGTATTATAATTTTTAGTTATGCTATCATAAAGAAATATGCCGTTTTCATCAATCTTTAGTAGAATAGCCTCTTCTGAAGTCTCTGGGGAATGAAATTTTTTTGCCACAAAAAAGAACAGAATGCAAATTCCAAACAAGATTTTTATGAATACGTGTATAGATGAAAATACTATAATGTATAATATAAAGCCAACTGCATATAGGGTTAATGCGAATTTGAATTGTCCAGAAATGCCTCCGTATGTTGCTTTGTCCTTTTCTGTCAAGATATATGGTTTCATATAAACTCTTTGGAGTATAAAAAAGACACCTCACAAATCAACTTTGTGAGATGCCCCAAAATTTATAAGCTATGAACAAACAATTCGTTATTCAGCTACTGCGTTGATTGCCTCTACAGAAACGAAAGACTTGTTGTCTCTCTTCTTGCGGAATACAACTACTCCGTCAACCAATGCAAACAATGTATGGTCGCTACCCATACCTACGTTCTCACCTGGGTGATGAACTGTACCTCTCTGACGTACGATGATGTTACCTGCCTTAGCAAACTGACCACCGAAAAGCTTTACACCAAGTCTCTTACTTGCTGATTCACGTCCGTTCTTAGAACTGCCAACACCTTTTTTGTGTGCCATGTCTTTACCCTTTCCTTAATTATGCAACAACCTCGTTAACTTTAACCTGAGTGAACTGCTGACGGTGACCGTTCAACTTACGGTAACCCTTGCGTCTCTTCTTGTGGAATACAAGAACCTTCTCACCCTTAACTAGTGGAGAAACAACCTCTGCTACTACCTTAGCACCAGAAATTGTAGGAGCTCCTACAGTTACACTACCGTTGTTGTCGATCAACAACACCTTGTCAAACTCTACCTTTGAGCCCTGCTCAACGTTCAAGTGGTGAACGAACAATGTCTGGTCTTTCTCAACCTTGAATTGCTGTCCTGCAATCTCAACTATTGCGTACATATTATAAAAAATAATAAAATTAGATCCGGTGGTGCACCCCTTTCTGAGATGACTTACTGAACCACGTAGGAAAAACGGATGCAAAAATACTATAATTTCGTAATATTCAAAAGGAATGTATTGCTTTTTTGCCATTTTTCACTAATTTTGTATCGTAATCTTATCAAATATAGTATGGGTTTCTTTAGCAGTTTATTTGGAAAGGAAAAAAAAGAGGCGTTGGACAAGGGTCTTGAAAAAACTAAGACTAGCGTCTTTTCTAAAATCACACGCGCTATCGCTGGTAAAAGTAAGGTCGATGAGGAGGTCCTTGATAATCTTGAGGAGGTTCTTATCACTTCCGACGTTGGTGTTGACACTACTTTGCGAATCATTGAGCGTATCGAGGCTCGTGTGGCAAGAGACAAATACGTCTCTACAGATGAACTAAATGAAATCTTACGTGATGAGATTGCCTCTTTGCTTGAGGAAAACAATACTGATGATTCAGAGGAATTCCAGGTGCCGGAAGGCAAACACCCATATGTGATTATGGTTGTCGGCGTTAACGGTGCTGGAAAGACAACAACAATCGGGAAACTTGCATATCAATATAAGAAGGCTGGCAAGAAGGTGGTGCTTGGTGCTGCCGACACTTTCCGTGCTGCTGCTATTGAACAGCTTGCAGTGTGGGGTGAGCGTGTGGATTGCCCAGTAATCCGTCAGAAAATGGGTTCAGATCCAGCTGCTGTGGCATATGACACTATCGCTTCTGCTAAAGCTCAGGATGCCGACGTGGTGATCATAGATACCGCCGGTCGTCTACACAACAAGATCAACTTGATGAATGAGTTGACTAAGATTAAGCAGGTGATGAAGAAGATTATCCCTGATGCTCCACACGATGTGATGCTTGTTCTTGATGGCTCTACAGGTCAGAATGCATATGAGCAGGCTAAACAGTTCACTAAGGCTACAGACGTAACGTCGCTTGCTATCACAAAACTTGATGGTACAGCTAAGGGTGGAGTGGTGATCGGTATCTCTGATCAGTTTAAGATTCCTGTAAGATATATTGGTGTAGGTGAGGGTATTGAACACTTGCAGGTGTTCAACCGACGCGAGTTTGTTGATTCTCTATTCAAGAATGAAGAAAAATAACACAATTGAGTTTATAAATCTCGGATGCTCAAAGAATCTTGTGGATTCGGAGCATTTGAGTGCACAGCTGCAGAAGCAGGGCTATAATTGTCGTCACGATTCAGATAAGATTACAGGTTCCACAGTCGTAGTCAATACGTGTGGATTTATCGGTGACGCAAAAGAAGAGTCTATCAACACAATCTTGAATCTATGTGAACTTAAAAGAAAACATAAGATTGAGAAATTGTTTGTGATGGGATGTCTTTCCGAACGCTATCTTGCCGACTTGGAGAAAGAAATTCCTGAGGTAGACAAGTACTATGGTAAGTTTACGTGGAAGAAGATGATTGCCGACCTTGGCCATTCCTACGATGATTCTCTATCCACAACCCGTGATATCACAACTCCAAAGCATTACGCTTATTTGAAGATTTCAGAAGGATGCAACCGTCGTTGCTCCTACTGTGCTATACCTATCATCACCGGACCTCACAAGTCGATCCCGATGGAAGAACTTGTAGATGAGGCTAAGAGATTGGTGGCGACAGGAGTCAAGGAGTTGCAGGTTATCGCACAGGATTTGTCGTCATACGGAAAGGATTTGTACGGCAAGGTGATGCTGCCTGAATTGGTAGAGAAATTGTCGGATATTCCGGGTGTTGAATGGATTCGTTTGCATTATGCTTATCCATCTGATTTCCCATGGGATTTGTTGCGTGTGATGAACGAGCGCAGCAACGTCTGCAAATATCTTGATGTGGCATTCCAGCATATCACAACGGGAATGTTGAAGAAGATGCTTCGACACGTCACTAAGGAGGAGACAATCGAGTTTATTGAGAGAGTCAGACGAGAAGTTCCAGGTATCACGTTGAGAACCACATTCATCGTCGGTCATCCAGGTGAGACTGAGGAGGATTTCAATGAACTTTTGCAATTCGTAAAAGACACAAAGTTCGATCGTATGGGAGCGTTTGCTTACTCTGAGGAGGAGGGCACATATTCAGCACGTCATTATAAGGATGATATTCCATTTGAGACAAAGCAGGAACGTCTTGATGCATTGATGAAGGTGCAGGAGAGAATAGCATTGCAGAAGAATGGAGAGAGAGTAGGGCAGAAGATGAAGGTGATTGTCGACAGAGAAGATACTGAGTATTTCATCTGCCGCACTGAATTCGACTCACCTGAAGTAGATCAGGAGGTGTTGGTGAAGAAGTCTGAAAATGACATGAAAATCGGCGAATTCTACAATGTAGAGATTACTGACTGCGACTATTTCGATTTATTTGGTAAGGTAGTGGAATAAAACGTTGACGATGACGTTAACGTTGACGATAACGATAACAAAAATCCCGAAAGTTTGGCTTTCGGGATTTTTTGTTTTGATTATCAGCTAAATTACATTGTTTGAAGAGATCTTTGGATACTTACTCAACAGGACCAAGTATTGGCAACTGAATCACATGATTCTCATCTAACGGGAAAGCATTTGAGAAATGGAACGTTGAAATACTAGTGGAATCACTGTCAAAATATACAGAAGCTACAAAAGATGCTCTTTTGCCTACAAAATTCCATTTGTTTTCATCTTCGCAAGGGAATGTGGCGTCTTTCAATTTAGTTACTCCAAACTCAAATGGTTTTACGTTTCTGTCAAGACTGAAATTACCATACTCTGAAAGCTTTGCTGTTTGGTCAAACAAACTTAAGAATATTTTATCTTTATCGCTTGTGATGTAAGCATAATAGTCGTTGCCTTTGTTTGTGACTTTAACTGGCAAACGGAATGTGTCGCCATCAAACACTATTACATCAGTTGTTTTGCTTTCTACCACAACAGTATTGCCATCGTCTTTCTTGATTTCTCTGTCATCGTCTTCATCGCAAGATGATAAAATAAATGAAGATCCGATTAAAGCACAAGTCGCTATTACATAACTAAGTTTTTTCATATTCATACTTTGTCTGTTTAGTTGTACGCATTAATGTTCAGATGACAAATGTAGTAAACTTTATTTTGATATCCTACAAGAAAAAATGATTTTTTGAGTTTACAATGAAATGATTTTTACTATCGTCTCTAACTAATCCTTGATATAGTTTGGATAAAACAAAAGAGCCAGACGTAAAATCTGGCTCTTGGTGATATAAATGAACAGAATCTGTTATTAATGATGCTTTGCTCTGTCTTTCTCTTCAGCTCTCTTAGCTGAGTTCCAAGACTCAAGAGAACCTGTCAAGTAGCCTGTGATTCGGCGTAGACGGATGATCTCTTCACTCTTACATAGTGGACAAGTAGAGTAGATGACACCACGATATCCGCATCGTTTACATGTGTCGACTGGGTGGTTGATTGAACCGTAACCGATATTCTCGTCGTTCATAACCTTAACAATCTTAAGGATTGAACTTACGTTCTTCTTAGCTTCACCATCAAGCTCTACATATGTGATATGTCCACCACCTGTCAATGCGTGGAATGGAGCCTCTTTCTTAATCTTGTCAACCAATGAGATATTCTCCTTTACATCTATATGGAATGAGTTTACATAGTATGCACGATCGTTAACACCCTCGATTGTTCCGAATTTCTGACGGTCGATTCTTGTGAAACGTCCGGCAAGACCTTCAGCTGGAGTTGCAAGTACTGAGTAGTTCAAATGATACTTCTCTTTGTACTCCTTAACAACCTCGTTCATTGCCAACAATACGTCACGCAAGCAATCCCAAGCGTCCTGGTTTGTTCCGTGGCTCTCACCGTAGATTGCCATCATGGCATTGTGTCCACCGATGAATCCGATACCAAGTGTACCGCTGTTGATTACATCTCCAACCTCATCGTTTGGTGCTAATGATGCTCCACCTTTCCAAACGTCGTTACCCATCATGAAAGGGAACTGGCGAGCCAAAGCTGTACGCTGGTATAGGTATCTTTCGTATAGCTGGTCAGCAACGAATGCTGCCATCTCTTTTGCCTTCTTAAGTAAGATCTTCTTTGCCTCTTTGCGAATCAAATGCTTGTCGCCATCTGGGTAAAGATCCTCAGCTTCTCTCTTTGCGTTGATAGCTAAACGAGGAAGATTGATTGATGTGAATGATAGGTTACCACGGCCTACAGATGTCTTCTCTCCGTTAAGGTTCTCAAACACACGTGTACGGCAACCCATTGTAGCCAACTCGTATCTCCATCTCTTTGGATCATTCTCATCCCACTTCTCATGCTTGTTGAATGGAGTATCCAAGAATAGGAAGTTAGGGAACAATGATGTGGCAGTAGTGGCGCACGACTTCAATAATAGATCGAAGTTAGGAGCCTTAAACTTGATTTCGCCAGCCATTGCTGCGTCCCAATTCTCGATTGCTGCTTTGTAGTCTTCCTCTGTGTATGACACACCATCCTTTACTTTGAAAATCTGGATAGGGAAGACTGGAACCTCGCCGCTTCCAAGACCTTTAGAAGTAGTGTTAAGAAGCTCTCTCATCACCATTCTTCCTTCTGGAGACGTATCTGTTCCGTAGTTTATTGAACTGAACACCACCTGGTTACCACCACGTGAGTGCATTGTATTCAAGTTGTGGACAAGACCTTCCATAGCCTGAAGTGTCTCGTTGCGAGTATTATCGTATGCGTTATTGACGATTACTGAAAGCTCATCAACAGTGATGTTGATTCCCTTTCCACTTAGCATCTCCACCAAGTTGCTCTTCTCTTCTTCAGTAACGTCGATGCTCTTGATATTCTCCTTCAAAAGATTACGCAAGAAACCGAAATCCATATCCTTATGCTTGATCTTGCACAAGAATTTGATCATCTGCTCAGCACTCTTTATAAATGTCTTGTAGACACCTGGAGCCATGAAGAAATCGAAAGCTGGGATACTCTGTCCACCGTGCTGTTCATTCTGGTTTGTTTGGAAAACGATTGTAGCCAAAGTTGCATAGCTGCGGATAGACTGTGGAGTACGGATGCTACCGTTCTTTGTCTTGAATCCTCTTTCGAAGATATCATCAAGGTCATATTGAACACATGTCACAGTCTTAGTTGGGTAATAATCCATATCGTGGATATGAATGTCTCCATCTCTGTGAGCACGTGCGAATTTTGGACTTAATAGATATTTGACTGTATAGTCTTTTGTTACCTCAGACGCAAATGTCATCATCTGGCCAGCAGGAGTGTGCGACGACATGTTAGCATTACTTAGGTTGACGTCGTTCTTCTCAATGTTAACGATGCCATCCATCACATGCTTCATGTGTGTACGCTTATGACGCTCTGTGTTACGCTGGTCGCGATATAGGATATATTTCTTAGCGATGTGGTGGTTGCGGAACATCAATTCATGCTCCACCAAGTCCTGAATCTCCTCAACCGAGATCACCTCTTTGTCGATGTTGTTGCACACCGATTCTGTAACCTGGTCAATTACCCCTGGCTCTTCTTTGACATCGCTGGCGCGGTATGCCTTAGTTATCGCGTTCTTGATTTTTTCCTTAGAGAAGGGTTCGTGTTTGCCATCACGCTTCTCTATCATTATTTTGTCCAAGTCCATGTTATATCACCTAATTCTTTCTCATTCTAAATCTTTTGCAATATTACCCACAAAAAAAATAAAAAACACTCTTGATATAAAGATATTTTTTATTATACAATTTGTAACGATTACAAATTTGAAATGTATTCATTTTTAATGATTCCCCAAACATCTAGTTATAATTAGCTGATTGGTTGGGTGAACCCTCTATATAGTGGATGAATATCTAAAATCCGTCTAGAAGTATGTTTAAAAACATCTATTTGGTGTCATTCCATATCTTCCAAGACGCAATTGCTTGATTATGTAGCATTTCAAGTCCATTCTTTGTGACTGCTCCATGTTCCTCTCCAAGCTGACAAAATTTTGTATGCTCTGGATTGTAAACAAGATCATAAAGAAGATGATCTGGAGTCACAAACTGATATGGAATGTTTGGTGCTTCATCGTGATGCGGGAATGTGCCGACGGGAGAGCAGTTGACGATGACAGTGTACTCTTTCATGATATCCTCTGTCAAGTCTGCATATGTGAATCCGTCTGGCCGCTCACTTCTTGATACATATTTGTATTCAATTCCCATTAGCTTGAAAGCATAGCAAACAGCTTTCGAAGCTCCACCTGTACCGAGAATCAACGCTTTCTTGTGATGTGGACGAAGAAGCGGTTTGATACTGTCGGTGAATCCGATGATATCTGTGTTGTAACCACGCAATTCTGTCTTTCCATTCTCACGGATGAATTTCACTGTGTTCACAGCGCCGATTCCCTCTGCGATAGGGTCCAATGAGTTTAGGAACGGAATAATCTGCTCCTTATATGGAATTGTAACATTGAATCCGCTGAACTCTTTTGTTGTAATCAGCGTCTTGAAATCATCGATTACAGGTAGCTCATAAAGATCGTATTGAGCGTCGATGTTTTCATTTGCGAATTTCTCAGTGAAGAATTTTTTTGAGAATGAGTGGACTAACACTTTCCCAATCAAACCAAACTGTTTCATATTATTGAGTTTTTTTATCCGCCTCCGATGGTCCTGCGGGTGAATAGATCTAACTATTAATTGTTAACTCTTAATTATTAATTTTTTACAAAGACGCTGTCAACAAGATGTAATGTGTAGACTCCGCGTTCTTCGCCGTATTTGGTGATTTCATTCACACCTTCCCACATTTTGCGAAGTTTAAGGTTCTTGCTGGTGTCAATTGCCACACTATCATCTATTTGATTCATGCGGTATGCGGCTATACTTTTAAATGGATAGATCTGTAATGCGGATTCCACATCCCAGATGTCTTCTCCAGTCACATCTTCACGCAAATAAATAAGAGTGTCTGTTGCAGGCTTTAATGTATCTTCGTATGAGACGTTGTTGAGATTGAGCGTGAACTTAAGCAACACGTCACAAGACTGATCGTTGACTATGCGGTATTCATAATCGTACGATTTCTCTTTACATGATGTAGACGCGAGCAATCCCGTCAACAATATTATTTTCCAAACATTATTTCTCATTATAGAAGAATTTTTGAAAATCATTGTCGGTTTTGGCTTCCGGACAGTATTCATAAAATAATGACTCTGCCATGAAATCCTCACCTGTCTCTCTCATTGAAGTCGCTGCCGACTGGATATCTCTCATCTTGTAATATGCCACAGCCTTCAATGCGTATATCTCTTCCACATTGTCGGCGTTGACGGAGATAGCCTCGTCGTACATATTGATGGCACTGCGAAAATCGTTGCGGTCCATATAGATATGTCCGAGTGCAGAAATCGCGTCGGCATTATCTTTATCCATCTCTAAAACGAAATGGTAGATGTTTTCTGCTTCGTTAAACTCTTCCAAGCAAACGAGAATGTCGGCTTTGAGCAGATAGTAATCCACTCTTGTCTGCCAGCATGGACTTTCGTCCCAATCCATCTTGTAGATATTGGATCCGAGACTCACGGCATCTGATATCACAGTGTCGTAGTAGTCCATCTCCACTCTGCGTATAGCTTCGTTCACACAAGAAAGAGCTTCTTTGTTGCGGTCGGACTGGTTGTAGCACACCGCAAGCGAGTATTGAGCATTATGATAATCGCTATGTGTCGACGGAATTGTCTCCAAAATCGACGCAGCTTTTTTATAGTCGTCTGCCATCAAGTAGCAGTTTGCCAACTCAATCTTTGCTTTGATGTCGGTAGGGAAGAGCATGCTGTGCATACGGAACTCTTTCACTGCGTCCTTAAATTTTCCAGTTGCAGCCAACACCTTTCCGAACCATAGGTGTAGACGAGTATTCTCAGGATCTATGGCACGAGCGAAGTCGAATGACAGTTTTGCGTCAGGATAATTGAAATTCATGAAGTGGAGAATTCCCTGAGCTAACCAAGCCTCCATGCAATAAGGATGATGGTCGACGAGAGACTCATACATTCCCGTCGCAACCTTATATTTATCATCACCAATCAGATAATCAGCGAGTTGAATATAGCATTCTGCTTTAATACGAATGTCGGCAACCGTTTTTGTCGGCAATTTACTTGTGACATTATGCACCATCTCCAACACCTCATCCTCCTTGCACACCACATTCATAGCATCAGCGACGTCGAAGATAGAATCCACAGGATTGCAATCAGTATCCTTATTCCACTGGATATCCACGATGGCATTTTTGATAGCCTCGTCGATGCTGGTCCTGTTCTCCACTGCATTTAGCACATGGTGAAGGATGATAAGATAGTTATTGAATGGATAACGCAGATAGTCAGCCTCCGGATTCCACACTTTCAGAATCTTGAATCCTTTTGAGGAAAACTCCAAGAAGAGACGGCATATACGGATCTCATCGTTGTTAGGATAGTGAGCCAATGCATCTTCTGCGCAGGCGAAAGCTCTATCGTACTCTCCAAGGTCAGCATAGTAATATAGCACCGTAACAATCTCTTCTTCAGACATATAGCTGTCGGAATAGCGATTGCGGACATAATCCTCGTAGCAATTCACGAGGTATGAAGTGCGGGCGTCATATATAGAGCTAAATCTCATTTTCTTTTATTTTCTGCAAATTTACGATGTAAAAAAAAGTTAAACGAAAAATGAGATGCATAGTTATTAACAATACGGAATGAAGAATTCACAATGTGTATAATAATTCGTAATTCGTAATTCGTAATACATAATTTGGAATCAAATCAACCTAAACCTTGCCTCCTGATTCCTGAGACAAAATGTATGTTTTTTCGTTTTTGTCGGAAATTTTACCGATTTGAACCAAAAAAACGTAAAAATCAAACGTTTGTGTCAAATTTTATCTATTTTTGCATACTGCCTATATTATATATATGGGTAATTGGTTTGAATTTTAGTAAATTTATCAAAAATATAGTCGATTTACGACGTGTAGGACTGCATATTCATGTATATATGCACATATTTTAGTAAAATTGCATGTATGTACAAGAATGAGGATGGTGAAAATTAGATGACGCTAGGGGACTAAATAAAAACAAAGAGATAGCGTTGTCGTCGGAACAAAGACTATAGAACTTTTTTTGAAAATGATTTTAGATAGCATTATGAAAAGACTTAAGGATTTATCTGTTTCCTTAATGAGAGTATCTAAATATAACTCGCTAGGCTTATGCTTGGTGATGATCTTCATGTGCCTTGTGGAAGGAGTGGGGGCACAGATAAATACACCTTTTGAACTTCATGCTTGGACCACATATTGGGGTGGAAAAAATGAAGTCACAAACACAATTTCGTTAATTGACTCCAAATCTTGTTATAGAGTTAATACAAACAAATTGTATCAATTACAAGAGCAACATGAAGGTTTGGCTGAGTTTAAGGATAAAAATGGTAATGTTATTGTGGTAGGCTCAGCTACTTCAAATTTTGTGCTTCATGATAATGGTGCCAATTTTAGTGTTAAAAATTTTGATCCATATTCGAATTATTTCTATGTATATTACAACAATTTAGTATGGAATTTAACAACAAGTGAGGGGGACTGCAGAAATTACTCAAAAGATCCTTTGGAAGTTACTGTTATTATTCCTGATCTTCCGGCTCTGTGTGTATCAAATTCAAATATTCCTGGAAGTATGCCATCGGTTACACTACCTTCTGGTTATACTGCTGGCGGTTGGGAATATTTTAATAATGCGGATCAGTGGGTCTCATTGCCTTTGCAATTTTCTAATGCTGGCAAATATCGTGTTAGATACAGGTCAACAGTAGGAAATCCGGCTCAAAACAAATACAGTAATGAAAAAACTTTGGTGGTGGCAGCTGTTCCAACCTTCAGTGCAAATCCATTGAATTTGACTAGAAATGGAGGAACGAAGTTATCGGATGTGTCAGTCCCTGTAGATTTAAAGGGATATGATAAGGTAAGTGAAACTTGGAAGCAAGGAGGAGGAACTCTTAACGCTAACACGTACATACTTCAAGAAGCAAACAATTATGATTTGACATATATTGTTTCTAATGGTTGTACTGCGACTGGAAATATACACATAAATGTGCCTGTTGGTTCAACTCCTGCAAAATGTGTAACAGTTACAAAGACAGGTGATGTGGCATGTGGAAGCGGTGCTACATTGGTGATGAATACAACATGTGGAAATGTAGTGACTCAATATTCTTGGCAAAGATTAGAAAATGGAGAATGGAAAGATTGGTGGTGCTGTAACAAAGAAATAACGGTAAAGAGTGGTGATCTTAATGGACATCAGTATATAAGAGCTAGATTTGTGCATGACAATGATTGGTCGAATATTGAGTATTCAGATCCAATTGATATGTATTCTCTTCCTTTTGAATTCAAGTCTCCTAAAGATAATCCAAATCCAGGTTTTAACTCAAAAGATAATGGAACTAAGATTGAGGTTGAGTCTGTTAAAGCATTGTGTTGCAACAACTATGAGGTGAAATTCAAGACTGTTGTCGACGGAGCGGAATGGGGAGATCGTGCGTATATATATGCAGACGGTTACAGATTTTTTAATGCAGCGGATGGAGATCCTGGACTTTCTTTCAGTTTTAGTGATGGCTCATATTGGAGTGGTGTACTTGGTATAGGAAATGGTATTGCTGATCATACCATATATATATATGTAGATGAGGCGAACAAAAGAATTTTTGTGAACTCTAAGAATGCCAACAACAATCCCGACGTCGTAATTGGTTTTGATAAATCAAACGATAATATAAAAAAGTTCCCTTGTGAAGATCTAGAATGGAGTCTTGCTACTGAGCCTTGTGGAGCTACAAGTTACCAGTGGTTTTATGGTTATGGTCAGACAACTATGCCTGGAGCTACAGGAAAAACATTGAAGATCAGCGGTGATGATTTCAAGAAATGGGGATACCCTACATATATCGGATTGAAGGTCACGGGTAACATTAACGGACGTAACTATACCGCTACTCGTGGAGAGCAACTCAATTGGATGTTTACACAACAATCTGGAATCACAAGTTCAGGCCTTTCTGGATTCAATGTCTTGCCTATATGTTGTGATGACCGTGGTAGAATTTACCGTGTGACTTATTCCGGAACAGGGACAATAACTTACTCAGGTAAGAAATGTTATTATTCTAATCCGAACAATCCTCAAGGATACTCACTTAATGCTGGCGATGATCATGTAACAGTGACTGGTGGTACAGAATTATATGTATATGTCATCGGAAATGGAAACGCATATTGGTCGAGAGAGGCTTTGGTTCCGCATCTTGTCTTAAATGGAGATGTCTGTGATCCATGTAATGACGTGAAACTAACCGCGACTCTAAGTGGTGTTGGACGATTTATCTTGGATTCATATGGTAGTGATAATAATATATTGATTCAGTGGGAAGGTTCGAACGACAACACAAAATGGACTCCATTGACTGCCAATAAAACAGAAAGAGATAATACCAATAAAAATTTGTTGAGATCTGAAATGACTGATGCTGATGTCATTGGTCAGTACAGATTTTTCAGAGTGTCATATTCGTTCGGATGTGAGACAGCCACAGCTCAGTTTAGCAAGAGTGCATGTCAGGATGCTCCAACAGTAGATCTGTCTGTCGCTTCAGGAAAAACACTTAATAAGTGTACTTCTGCAACATTGTCTTTTGCTGCAACAAACACGGAGAACTTTTCATGTAATTATTCTTTGAAATTGCAAGAGAGTCAGGACGGAGTGATCTGGAAAAATACAGATTCATTAAACTATGAAATTGAAGGTTCGAAGATTGAACTAAAGAATGTATCAGCAAAATACTATAGATATGCTTTGTTGTTAGACAATGGCAATGGCGTGTATTCTAAGGTTTTGACTGCTACCGATGTCGATGGAGTGGAGATATCTCTTGAATATAATAAGAGTTATGTCTACGGACCAGATATGGAGCATGGACAACATAACAAAGTGACAATCATTGCAAATTCTAACATTGACATTGATCATGGTTATTGGGAGAAATGGAATGATACAACTAAGGAGTGGGAGGATGCGTCTGCCTCAGGATTTCCTAATGTCTCTGGAGCAACGACAAGTGCTATCACTTATACAATCACGCAGACAGCGGAGGTGGTGAAATTCAGATATGTCTCTACAAAGGTCTGCCAGACATCCAAAGAGATTGAAATCCCAATCGACAGAATTGAGACTGAATGTGCGTTGGAGGGTGCTATGTATATCTCTTTCAACGGAGTTACAGGAGGTAATTTTAAACCGGATGAGTCGGACACTCATCCTTATATGTTCATTGATCCTAGGGATTCAAGATGTTATAATGATTTCCCTAACAATGTTCATTATTCAACGCCATATGCTACAGGAGACGCTGCTCATCCTACTACATATTTAGGTATTATGCATTGTGGTCGTATGGGAGCACCGGGATTTCCTCAAGCAAGTGAATCTTTAGGCCCCAACACCTATATGTTCGCCAACCGCAACAAGATAGCTTCGCTTGGAAAAGATGTCAACTGGTTGCTTCCTCCTACATATTCTGATAATGATATTTATTATGTATGGAGCCATGGTGGTGGAGACAGGGGATATTATAATCCTCGCCAAAATAATACTCGTGGAATTAATAAATCTGTTCCTAAGATCTATCCGATGTTAGGTATTCAGTATCCAAGAGAAATAGCTGAGGGAGCTAAAGGAAAAATCTCTATCCGATTCTGGTTTATTGGCCCGGATAATAATAATGGTGGTTCTCAAAATGGAGGTTATTTCGGATTCTTCTCTGATAGACACGGAACTCAGAATGCTAATGGAGATCTTGATACAAATCCATTTAATGCGACAGGTTGTTATTTGACATACGAAGGAGACTCCGAGAATGCAGGATGGACGAAGCAGATGGATATCAATGACGACTTGATGGCAAATAACAACCATAACGATTGCTTGGTTCATACATATATAGATAATGTCAAACCGGGTTGGTATACAATGACAGTAGAATTCAAGTTTGATAAGAAGGAGAATTTTATCATTGATAACGACTGTCCGGTATTCTATCCAATGGTGGCTCCAGAGAACAACAACACATTGGTGGCTGTGGAATATTTGAGAGCAGATATGGAGGATGCGGGCAACAAGGTCAATACTCTGCCAGTATCACCAAAGGTATGTTCTAGTGTCGAGGCTGCATGTGAAGGTGACGCTATAAGTTTGTCTGTTACAGGACTAGGAAACAAAGCTGATTATCAAAAAGTTGAAATCAAGTGGTATGATGAAGCACATCCTGGTGTCGCTATTGGAACACTTGATATAAATAATATTGGAAGTAATGGAGCTGCTCGTTTGGATGTCAATTTCCCCAATGAGGATGTGAACTATGTCACATATCGTTGTGATATGACTATCATAAAGGATGGAATCACATATAATTTATCCAATAGTGTAATTGTTGTCCGTGATCCTAAATGTAAGGATTGTGTGAATATTGGAGAAGATTTGAAGGATGTCATATACAATAAAGACAATGATATTAGTCTTACTGCAAATACAGACCTTCCTATTGGCGCAACATTTGAATGGCAGTGGGGAGAGAAACGATACAAGCCAGATTCACAATGGACTCCAATTCCTTCGACTAAGTGTGAATTGACTAACAATGGACAGAAAATCACTTTGTCTAATCTTGCTAAAAGTGATTTCTTTGGTGATTCACTATATGTCCGTGTAGTTGTCAAGAATGGAGATCAAATTTTCTGTGCATCTAACGCAGTCAAACTAACTCTAAAGGAGGAGGCTTGTTGGTGGACTCTTGAAAATGTCACTAAGATTAATCCAATGGAGTATGAGGCACCTGCTAATAGTTCATATCGTATCGTATTCCATGTGCCTAACAAGGAAGAGTGGCGTACTAAAGCTCCTGAACTTAAGATAACAGATATCCAGAAAAATATCAGTAAAACAGTCAAATGTACAGACAAGGATGCCAATGGCTGTTGGTATTATGAATTGACTGCCACAACCGACTACGAGGTGACTGTCACAGATTTCTGTGAGACAACAGAAATCATGACAATCCGCGCAATCAAGGAGTGTCAGAGCTTGTCTGGTGATGTGACTCGTGTATGGTATGATGATTTTGGTCAGTTCTATAATATTAATAACGATAAGGGATATCCTGAAATCACTCTTAATAGAGATGGCGAATCCTATAATATATATGGAGAATGGAATCACCATTATGATTATTTAGGATTCAATAAATATAAAAGAGTAGTTGAAATCGATGGAAAACCGGCTCCAGATAAAAGTAAATTTAATTATTCTTTGCTGCCAGGGGAAGGCCGGGACAAAAGTGTCTACTACGAGGCTTTTGCTAAAGATTTGACAGGAGCAATCGTAAATGAGAATGTTTGGTTTGTTACTGATTATCCTAAATTGGAGGGAACATATCCATACAACGATTATAATAAAAGACTTGTTGATCTTGGAATTCAATGTTGGGATGGAAATCGAAGAGGAATCGTAAACCTTCATGTCAAGGATAGTATTTATGCTATTGTATATAATCCATTCTTAGGATCATGTCTTGATTGGGGTATTATGATGGACGACCATACTCCTGATGATGTTGATAGTGAGAAATTAGGAAGCGGAGTGTCAGGTAAGGGAGGTATGTTGATGATTAACATGCCGCCAAGTGGAGGTACTGTCTATAGTGCAGACTTTAAGTCTAAATGTGACAATACGGTAGCTACAATCTCTTGTTATGTGGCAAATGCCAACCATAAGGAGAAAAACGGAGAGGGAAAGACTATGCTTCCATGTAGTTTTACTATGCAGGTTACTGGTACAACACACGATGACGAAAATAAACATCGTTCTGGTCGTATTGTCACTCGTTTGGTAAAACAAAAGGAGGAATATCAGGCTAATCCATGGACTCACATCACATTCCAGGTAAAGCTAGATAAACCTGCAGGAGCAACAAAAGATTCTCTCGGATATTATACATATAATTTCCAGATTATTTCCGATCCGGTAGATTCAAAAGACGGTAACGACTTGTTGTTCGATGATATTGAGATTTTTGTTTGTGATCCGGATGTGTCTATCTCTTCAGAGGATAGCTTGACTCATGAGAAGGAGTTGGATCTATGTATCACTGATCCGCTTGACGCTAAAGTTTATGCTGTAACAGAAGTTCCATTCAACAATTTCTTTGCATCTCTTGAGAATATAGAGGTTGAATGGCAGTTGTGGAATGGTGGAACAGATACTATTAACGGATCATGGGAGTCTGTTTACCGAAGCAATGCAAGTCATGGTCGTGAGGAAAGAGTAAATCGTGAGCCAGGCGAGGATAAGTATGCTTATTTCTATCCATTGGGTAAGAAAGGAGATTACCGTCTTCGTATTATAGTGGCTGAAAATGCAGAGAAAACTTTGGATAATGTGCTTGCACAGTTGAATAATGATCAGTTTAATCCTCATGGTGAGACTTCATGGCCTAAACTGGATTGTGGTGGCTATACTCACTCAAGTGATTTCTGGGTGCATGTCCATGAAACCCGTGAAAATAGGGTTGTTGAGATTTCCGCTTGTCCGAAGGAGGTCGTGACATTGGAAGAGACTCTGCCTTTGGATTATGATTATGAATTCACAGACGCCAAAGGTAAAATCATAAAGAGTGGAACTACCAAGAAAGAGGGAGAGATTGTTTCTGTTGACGTTATCAAGACGAGCGGTTTTGATGTGTATCAATTGGTAGCAAGTCCCGGACTTATGCAGACAGATCAAACCCGTAGGGTTTGTCCTCGTGTCACAGAGTATAATCTGAGTGTTCCGCAGACATTGACTATTGAGTGTGAGAATAACGCTCAGTCATTGGCTTGTTTGTCTGATTTTGAAGGAGGTACAGAACTAAGAATCAACAAGCCAGCGTTGCCTTTCTGTGTGCCTAACGCTGCTGTAATGATGGAGTTGAGATCCGTCACTAACGTTTCGAAGAACCAACTGGTCAGCAATTCCAATATTGTCCAAAAAGGAAATGAGTGGTATTTAAAAATACCTGGATATGAAAGTGTCGGTGATTACGATATTGAATGGCATGCTTATGCTGTGAAACTTGATCCACAAACTGGAGATACTATTAAAGAAGGTGGCGTCCCAGTCAGAGTGCCTCTTCCTGAAGATCCAACTACAACTTGTAAGGTCAGGTTTGATGCATATCCTCAGCCAAAAGTGTCGCTTACTGGCCCTGAGGATGATGAGGTATGTCCTTTCCAGAACGATTTCGCAAAGGATACAGTGCTGAAGAGATTGCATGATGCTCATGAAGAAAAGCATGAACTTTATGATAAGTATAATAAATTAACTTCGTATACTGATGTCACAAAGATTACAAAGAACGATAACCTTCTTGTTTATCAGTTGAAGGAGATTGCTGAATATGTATGGCGTAAGTTCAAGAATACAGATAGAGATAACAATATCTTCTATAATCAATATTATGCTGATGCATTGTCTGCAACTGCTCCTAAAGAGATCTTCTCTTTCAATGTAAGTAATATAAGAACGGAGAACACTACTACCGAGCAGAAACTTATAGGTGATTATTTCCCTAACCAGTCTGTTTTTGTCCAGTTGTATAAATACCCTGATAATAATGCTGGCGATCCAGTCTTTGTTGTTAATGTAGCGACTCGTGATGTTGCAAACAAAAAGACATTTACTGATGATGCAATGTCTATTGATTATTATCAATCAGTAAAATACTACACAGTAACTGATGATACTAAGGATGCCGGATTCTATTTTATCAGTTCGTATTTCGACGGAGGAACAAACAAACTTCTCGTTGATAACGAGACTTTCAAGGAAAGAATGGATGAAGTGTTTAGTGTTGACGATCTTGCTTACAATGCCTTCTACAATTATGCAAAAGACAAGAAAAATAAGATTACAGTCACTGTAGAGAATGGTACGGCACCTTTCCATTATGGATACGAGAATGCTATCGGTATAGGTTATGTTGATTCTTATTATGGAAAGAATGAAGCTCTTGTAGTCATCAATGATTGCGAGAATGCCACAACAAACTTTAGCGTATTAGTTACAGATGCTAGAGGTTGTGTCGTAAAGAAAGACAGCAGCGTCGCATTTAAGACTGAGGATTTGACTGTGACATACGGTGATTTCGCCACAGGTGTCAAAGGTTCCTCATCTGCCAATCCTTTAGAAGTGGATGGTGAGGCATGTGTATTCCTTGTCCCTGATTTCACTTCTAAGAATGCTGACGGTTCATACAAGGATTCAACTTACTTGACTGCTACTAGCGGATGTGATCTTGAACTTGAGTACACTCAGTCACCTGCGGCAGGTACTGAGTTTGAAGGTGATTTTGAAGTCATCTTGACTGCAGCTAACGGATGTGGACAGTTTGCCACTAAGAGAGTTTATCTGACTACAAATAAGCCATCCGTATGGCCTTCATTCAGTTATTCAGATGGAGATTGTCCAAACGACAACCGTATCGCAACTATTTCAGGATGGAGTAGTGATTACTCGTTGGTTGCTACAAGCAAGAAGATGAGTGATGACACTCCTGGTACTGCTCCTACATTGAGTGCAAGTGCTACACTTGAACTTGAGTATGGTTACAACTATAATTTCGAGATTACACACGAACCAAGTGGATGTACTACATCAGTTGATTATGATGGTAAGATCAAACCAGGTGAGGATATCGAACAGTTGAAGTCAACTCAGTTGGAGTGTGAAGCGTCGCCAGCAATAAAGGCAACTGGAATCACTAAACTAGATTCAAAAAACGATGTCGTTATAGCATACGATAATGTATACTGGCAATATACAACAGATAAAACCGCTGCTGAGAGCACATATTCTAAATACAGATGGCAGTCTCCTGCGGATTCTTTATTCTCACTTGCCGATAAAGTGAAGATTGATAAGAATTCTAAATATTATGTGCGTCTACATATCGAACATGGTGGTTGTATTTGGAATTCATCTGAATGGTATGAAGTCGAGGTGACTAAGTATGGCGTGTTTGGTGAAGTAAGCGGACTTGTAGAGTGTAAGGGAACTCAGGTTACCCTTACTCCAGCCACTGCTGATATCTGCGCAATGCAGAATAATGGTAAGGTAAATTGGAATTTCATTAAGACATACAAGGATGGCAAACCATCAGAGACAGTTGCAATCACTGATATGGACGATGTGACTTGTAATGATGGCAAACTAACTCTTACATATAGATTCCCATATGATGATTTTGCTAATATCAAGTACAGATTTATTGCTGAGTTTATTAGTGATGGAGGATGTAAGTCAGAGATAAAGACAAAGGACTTTGAAGTTGTAAAGGCCAACGATTATCACATCGTAGGTCCAGAACATGTGACATCATGTGCTAAGGTTGAGTATAAATTGTTGAAAAACAGCGACAATAACCCAATCAATTGTTCTACATGTACTGTTGATTGGAAATATGTATATGAGAATGGTACTCTAAATGAGAATAATAATTTGAAGACCAAGTCCGTTTTCTCTCCAGTAATCAGTGAAAATTCTAAATTCAAGATTCAGGCAATAGTTACAGAACAGGGATGTGAGGCTTTGTATGAGATGCCAGCAACAGTTGACGTTGTAGATCCACAGTTGACTATTGATGGAGAAAGTGAGATTTCTATCTGTCAGCCGTTGACACTTACAGCAAAGACTACACCTACAACAATCAATGAGAAGTCAGTCTTTGATTATTACAAGATCAAGTGGTTTAAGAAGAATTCATTAGAAGCAGAGTATGAAGAGATCGCAGGACAGACAAGTACGACTTATTCTCCTGTATTGTCAAATCCTGGAACTTATTACTACAAGGTTCAGATTTACAATACAGATGCTGGTTCTGAATCATGTATCAAGGAGAAAGAGCATAGGGTAGTGGTTAGCAACACAGGAGCAGTAGCTCTTTTGGCTAATGCTACTGAAGTCTGTGAGGGAGAAACAATCAATATCAAGTTTACTCCTGCCACAGGTTTTGATACAGACTGGATATTGAATGGAAAACCTGTTAGCGCAACAAACAATGAGTTGGCCATCGGGGATGCCGGAACTTACGAGTTGAAGTTTGCTGCAAGCAAGGGTGAATGTAAATACAACCGAACAGTGACATTCCGTGTCAATCCAAATCCAGTATTTACTCTTACTGAAGATCCAGTTTGCTCTCAGAGTGAGATTTATTTCAATGCGAAGAAGAGTGCAAATGATGATGAGGTTACGGTACAAGACACTGTTAATAAAGATCATAAGGTACATGGTTTCGCTTATTACGACCGTTTGATGGATAATAAGTTGAAGATTAGTGAGACTACAGATGATGTGACCGATTACCAGCCTTACGATACAAGTGCTGCCACACAACAGTTTAAGAAAATTGTTGCTTATATTGATTACTTGTTTGTTTCTAACCAGATGAATTATGGAAATGATCTTGTATCGTATAGTAATTTGAAGAATGGACAGGTGGCGAACAACCGTGGAGGTGTGCTATCTGGTTATAGCTCGACTGATAAGGAGATTGCAAAACAGATCCAGACACTTTTGGAATCAAAATTCGGTAGCGAAGAGATTGACGCAATCAACTGGTCTGTATATAAAGATACAATTTCTCCGAGTGTGTTCATCACAGTGAACCGTCGTATTGGAAAGAAATATAATGATGAGACATCTAATGATGAGACATCTAATGTAAAATATGTGGCTGTTTCGGAGTCATCAGAGCAACAGGCTCATAAGACAGGTGTGCCATCGACACAGAAAGTCGGTTGGTATATCTTCGGTACAAAGAATGAGTCTGAGCAAGATGGTACGTTTACCGACGGATATATCTCCGATGGTGAATATGCAAGAAAGATGTATGATCCAAGCCAGATGGTGTCGGGCCGTGGATTCAAGGTTACTGCAAATGTCACAAACAATACATCAGACGACTATTATGACTATGTTTGGGAGAATGATTTCGGAAAGACATGGGGGTCTGCTGGAAGTAAGGATGGTTACATCTATTCAGATATCTGCGAAGGCAGTATCCCATATACTGTTACCGTAGTCAATAGACGTACATTCTGTCATACAAAGAATAGTGCAAACCTTCCTGTTAAGTTTGGTGATTTGCAGATTACTGGCGAGGGTGGAGTGTCTTATAATTATGTGGACGCTGACGCTCCTGTGACAAGCAGTGCTGTACTTCTTGGTACAAAAGTAGCAGAAAAGACAAATGGTTGTAAATCAGTCGCTCCAGAGATTGATGTTGAATCGTTAGTCGCAACACTTTCATGTGATAGTAAGAATATTCTAGGAACTGCGACTTGGACACAAACTCCAGCAAAGGATGCAGAAGTCAACAACGGAGACCGTATCTATTTGACTGTAGAATTCACTTCTAATTCAAAATGTATAGTTAAGAAGAAACTTGATGCATACTACGTTATCAAAATTCCAGAGGCAATGTCCGCAACAACAGTTCCGGATGCCAAGGTATGTGGTGATGCGACATATTCAAAATCATTTGAAGTAAGTGGAGGAGTGCCTTCTTCTTCAGGTTATATGATTGCTGAACTTACAAGCGATCAATATTCAACATCTGCCGACGGTAAAACAGTTACATTGAATGTCCCTGCTGGTAATTACAATTTGACTGTTTCGGATAAGAATGGATGTTCAGTGAAAGTTCCGTTCAATGTAACAAAGATTGTAGTGGAACAACCAGAGATTTTGTTCTCTCCAGTTTGTGATGATGCTACGACTTCTCTTTCAATCAAGACACCTAACGAGACTAAATATACTTATACTTGGAGCCCTAAGGTGCCTGAGAATTTGTCAGCAGCTACAGATAACAATATTAAGTTTACTTTAACTGCAGCATCTAAAGAACTTGCTACATGTACTCAGACTGCTGAGACTACAGTCGTATTCAAGAAGAAACCAGATTTGTCATGGAATGATGCGATAACTGGAAATAATGTTTGTGCAAAAGAGAATGAGACATATGCTCTTGCTGTAAACGCAACAAATGTTGAATCAGAGACATATACATGGACAATTGATGGAGGTACACTTGATAATAAGAATTCAAAGAGTGTAAACGTTACACCATCTAACAGATGTTCAGGAAAGATAGAATATAGTGTTTTGGTTAAGAATCCTGCTGGTTGTGAAAATACAATTTCAGGATCATTCACAATCACGACTCCAACTCTAACATTCAACATCCCTGACAGTAAGAAGAATCTAGAATTGACAAGTACAAATTGTGAGTTCTTGGTTCCTAATTATGTTGATTCAATACAGAACAATCTTGCATTTAATAAAGCAGTATCATCTTGTGATAGTGAGATTCACTATTCTCAAACTCCTGCTGCAGGAACCGAAATTACAGAGAACACAACAGTGACAATCACTGCTACTGATTTCTGTCATGCAGAAGGTGCTTCACAAGAGGTTAAATTGACTGTGCCTGCACATGTCTCGATTAAGAACATCAAAACTGATTCAGTTACATGTTATGGCGGTAAGGATGGATCAATTCAAATCGCAAACCCATCTACAGATGTAGAAGGAGGAAAAACTCCATTTAAGTATTCATATAAAAAAGCTTCCGATGCGTCATATACATCATTAGCTGGTGCATCGGTTTCAGAACTTTCACATGGTTCTTATGATTTCCATATTGAGGATGCGAACGGATGTCATGCAGAGAAGAGAGTGACTGTTTATCAGCCATCTCAGATAATTTATTTGTGGAGTCCAATGAATGCAGAGTGTTATGGAGAACAGGGAACGATTGTGTTTGAAGCAATCCCAGAAACAGGAAATGGTGCTCCATTCAAGTATTACTATGGTACTACAAAAGAAACTGCAAATACCGAATTCCCTACTGATTCTAAATTCTCTGCTGGTACATACTATATCAGAGTAGAGGATAAAAAGCACTGTTCAAGTGATACAATTAAGGCTATTATTAATCAACCAACTCCATTCATCGCTGGTGAAATATCTTCAGTCGGACAGACAATTTGTGAAGGAACAGCTGCGGATGAAATCCCTAGCGTCGCTCCTGCGCAATCTATCATGACCGCTACAATTTCTTATCAGTGGTATAAGGATGGCGTGAAAATTGAAGGAGCAAATGGTGCAACATATATACCAACAGAAACAACCCCTGGTACTTATGTTTATACTCGTAAGGCTGCAGATGACAGGTGTAAGACTGAAGGTGAATTTAGTACAGGAAAATGCACTTTGGTTATCAACAAGAAACCTGTACCTACATTGTCGTTGTCAGTACCTGATGATAATGTCTGTGTCAACGGAGTATTGCCAAATGCAGAAGGAAGATATCCTATCTCAGTGAGCATTGTTGACCAGGCTGTTACATACGACTATACTTATTCGTATTCTTCAAATGTTAAGAAGTCTATCCCATCAGATAGTGTTCTTGCTGGAGATAAGAAGTGTGGAGGAGTAGTTGAGTATAGTGTCACTGTGACAAATACAACTACTCTATGTTCTGGTTCAGATACTAAGAGTTTCACTATTGCGACTCCAACAATCGCATTCACTGATGTGGCAAAGAGTGCGGCTGAGACATCAATTCCTGCAGAAGCAAAAGGAAATTGCGTGTTCGCAATTCCAGAGTTGACTAAAGAAAACAAGGGAGTATATGCCGATATCTGCGACGTCGCTTCATCATGTGCGACGGGAGTTTCATATTCAATCAAGGACGGCGTTGGTGGTCAGGATATTCCTTCAAACAGAAATTCTGTCAACGTGACTATCGTGGCATCTGACAATAGCGGATGTGCTACTGCAGAGATCCCAGTGTCTATTAAGAAACCTGAGGCATTGACATTCAGTGTGGTTGCTACAACTACACCAATCTGTAATAATGCCAAGACTACAATTGAACTAAATGCTTCATACGGAACACCATCTTATACTTATAGCTTGGTATCGCCAACAGAAATGCCAGCTGGCATGACTTTGGATCAAACAGAAGCAAAGGCAAAGAATGTTCCTGCTGGTACTTACTCATTCTCGGTAAGAGATGGAGCTGGTTGTACAGCTGGTCCAGTGTCTGTAACTATTGAAAAATTCACCGATTTTGAGACTGCACCGTCGATTGCAACTGGCAAGGAATTACAGACAATTTGTTTGGGTGAGGCTCCAGAAGCATTCAGTGTGGTAGGTGCTACTACTCATGGATCAGGAATTTCTTATCAGTGGTATGAGACAGAGATCGCAGATGCTAATATTATAAGTGGAGCGACTACAGAGAACTATACACCTGCAACTCCTGCGGCTGCTGGTGAGTATACATATGTAGCAAAGGTAACAGACGAGTGTAGTGGAAAGATTGTTCCACTTACATTCAAATTGAAAGTTAATGCTCTACCAAATGTCTCATTGTTTCCATCAAATATCTGTGGAGAATCAACTTCATTTGTTGCACTTGTAGAAGGAATTTCTACTGGTTATAATTTCTATTGGAGTGAAACAGGTACGGATGGCTCATTTGTAGCTGGACCTTCATCTCAGCCACTTTCATTGAAATCAAACGAGAATGTGGTGACAAAGACATACTATGTTTATGCAGAGAATGATCTTACTAAGTGTAAGGGAACTGCTGTCGGACCAATGACATCAAGCTTATATCGTCCAGCTGCAATCACATTTGGCGAAATAGCTAAGGTATGTCCTACGATTTCAGGTAAGCCAGAGAGTGGAAGTGATATTGAGATTCCTTACTCTAATTTGGTCGGTAATATTGAAAGTGTTACTGTAAAGGGCAACGCTACAAATATACTTAAGTCTACTGCAGGTGGTAAGATCACTTTGAATAATAAGATCTCCGCTAACACAACATTCACAATCACAGTAAAGAATGGAACAATTTGTGAATCTTTGGTGATTGATAAGACAGTTGAGGTTTACACTGCTCCGGTATTTACATTGCCAGATTGGGATCCAATCTGTAAGGGAGTTTCAACTATGACAGAATTGCCTGCAGTTTCTGTCACTTGGGATGATAATGGCAATACATCAGCTCGTTCTCAGGGATGGTATAGAGGAGACGCAAAATTTACAGCTGCAGAAATCAATAGTCTAACAGCAGGTAAATATACATTGACATATAAGGCTGTTGATGGATGTGGATTGGAGACTATAGATGATTCTAAAGTATTTACTGTTAATCCAAATCCAGCATTACTTGCTTCTGTCTATAGAAATGAAGTATGTGGTACTGAAGGTGTAATAGAGGTCAACCTTGTAGGAGATGAATATTCATATACCGTTAATGGAACCCCAGTCACTGAGACAAGTGGAAAAATTAATGGACTTGGTGCTGATACTTATACAGTTGAGGTGACCGATAGAAATGGATGTAAGAGTTCTTCTTCTATGGTTATCAAACCATATGGAACTTTCAATGGAGGTAAATTAAATACTATTGATCCTATTTGTTCTAATTCTAAAGAACCACTGAAATCAATAACTTTTGCAGTTAATCCTTCAGGTGCAACTTCATTTACTTATAAATGGTCTCATTTAAGCGAGACTACAGATACATATACTCCGATTGTCCCACCGTTGTCAAAAGATGCAAATGAAAATTATATACCGGGTACTTATACATATACTTTGACTGTCGCAGATAAAGGTAATGCATCATGTGGTAAGGCTAACCTAACTGCTACAATCATAGTTAAGCCACAGCCAACAGTAACACTTGCTGCTGATAAGGATAAGAGTTGTAATGAGAATATCACATTTACTGCCACTCCAAGTGGAGCTGCCGCAGGTAAGGGATATAAGTATAAGTGGGATTCTTATGATTTTGAAAATTCAAAATGGGAAGAAGGTAGTTATGAAAGTGACGCTTCTATATACAACTACAGAGACAACCTATTTGCGATCTCATATACAAAAAAGACGTTTGCTTACAAAGTTACAGTAGAGTCTGATGGATGTGAGAGTACAACTACGGATTCTGTTTCTGCAACAATGTATGCGAAACCTGTGATTGCAGGATTCACTGCTCCTACAGAAGAATCAGATCTTTGTGCAAACAACGCAACATTTAATGTAACTGCTAACTTTAATTCTTCTACTCAAGGTTATATGGTAGGAGAGAACTCATACACATGGAAACTTGATGGAGTTGATTTTAGTACTACAGCAACTAATACAGTTTCATTTACCAAGAATGAGGCAAAACGTTGTGGTGGTGAATATAACTACACTTTGGTTGTAAAGAACTCAGAGAGTGAGTGTGAGAGTGAGGTCAAAGAAGGAAGTTTCACGACATCTGTCGCTGTTCCTACGATTGGTACTGTAGATCCAATTGTTTTGACAGGTCAGAATTGTGAGTTTAATTTCCCTGCTGATCGTGTTCAGGATGCAATTAATGCAGTTTACTCTTCTTCATGTGGATTGTCTGCTCAATTCAAGTCTTATACTGGAGTAGAAGTTGGCACTCCAATTACATCTGATAAGAATATTACAGTGGCTGTGTCTGATGGATGTAATACAGTTAACGTTCCAGTTAAGTTGCAGATGCCTGTTGCTTTGGAGTTGGATGACGCTGCTATTGCGGCTAATATTCAGAATGTAAGTTGTAATGGAGCTGCTGATGGTAAGATCAAATTGGTTGTAAAAGACGGTACTGGTGCTGCTCCATATGAGTATGCAGACGGTTGGATCGAGAGCTTGGAGTCTGGTTGGAAGACAACTGCTGAGTTTGGAAGCAAGACTGTAGGCAAATATAAGATGTCGGCAAAAGATGCCAACGGATGTGTTGTCAAAGGTGAGTTTGAAGTGACAGAGCCAACTAAGTTGAATGCAACTATTTCAAGCAACACAACTGTATGTAAGGATGTTGCATCACCAATTAAGGTTAATGTTTCGGGTGGTACAGCTCCATATAAGGTCACTTTGAAGAATACAGAAACTTCTGCAGAAGAAGTGAAAAATGGAACTTCAGATCAGGTTGAGTTTGTATTCGAGTCGACAAAGAAGGGCTCTTATACAGCTACCGTAGTTGATGCTAACGGCTGTACCGTCGACAACTTGAAATCTACAATCAACGAATATTCTGGATTGAAGTCTGCTATACATTTTAGCAATGAACCTGCTGAATATACAATGTGTTCAAACTCTACAACACGTCCGACTATTGAAGTGATTGCAGCGTCGTATTCTACTGATGTGAATGCATTGACTTATAAATGGACAGAGACATCTAATGAGTCAACACCAGCAACGATTTCTCCTAATAAGTCTGCATCTTCACATACACCAACAGAGGATGTTGCCGGAGTTTACAAGTTCTATGTATCAGTAACTGATGCATGTACAAAGCAGACATATGATATTGCAACTCCTTATGTCTTCACAGTGAAGAAACATCCAGAAGTTGAGATTGTACTTCCTGGAGATCCTTTGTGTGACGGAAGCCCAATCACATTGACTGCTAATGTTAAGAATAAGGCAGATGGAGAGACTTACACATATAAGTGGAATGATGCATCTAGCACTGTGACTTCAACATTGTCGGTTTCTACGACTGGAAATTATGTTGCTTCTGTCACTTTGGATGGATGTACTGCAAAAGCAGGAAGAGATATTGTGATGGGTACTCGCCCTGCGGATCCTACATTGGAGAGCAATGATGAATCTTGTGAAGAAATCATTTACTTTACAGCTAAGGGAGCAAACACTGCTAATGGTGAATATTATGTATGGACAGCTAAGAATGGTTCTGTTGATGCAAATACATCATCTACTAACCATATTAGTTTCTCAGGAGAGAATACTCAGGTCACATTAGCAGGTTGGACTGTTACAATCAAGGATACTAAGGGTTGTACAAGTAAAAATCCTGCATATAAGGAGGCGTATATTTATAAGAAGCCTACATTCAATTTCTCTGTTCCAACAAATGCTTGTCCTAACGTGGCAAGTTATCCAGTTGGAATTGATGTGAAGTATGTTTCAAATCCTGCGACTTATACAACTGTTTGGAGTAGCAACGTCGCAACGAGCGATAAGAACAATGGTGCTATCAGCAAGAAAACAGATGAGTGTGAATATACTTATTCATTCGACGTTACTGTTACTGATGAGCATTGTTCAACTAAGAGAGACACTACATTCAAAACTAGAAAGAGTAATACAGATGATTTGTCTTTGACGTTGAGCTATACAGGATTGACTCCTCTTCCTGCAGGTTCTGAAACTGATTATGAATTGACGCTTACAAGTGAGAATTGTACATTTACTATTCCTGACTTTACAACAGGTGCAACATTCAATTCTGGATGTGCAAAGGCAAAATCTGTCACTCAGACACTTGCCGCAGGTCCAGTAATAACAAAGACTCAGATTATCACTATCACTGCTGAGGACGCGTGTGGAACAACTATCTCAAAGACAGTCTCTATTAAAGTCCCTTCTAACAGTTTGAAGGATAAGACACTTGACGCAAAAGTTGATAATGCTAAATGTAATGGCGAAAATGGAACAGTCACATTGTCTGTTACTGGTTTGTCTGGCAGCGGATACGATTATTTCTTGGGTGTTGATGATGCTCATCTTACTAAGGATGACAATAATGATGGTGTATTCTCAGTCGTTGCTGGAACATACAAAGCTAAGATTGCAGACGGTAATGGATGTGAGTTGACTAAGGATGATATTGTAGTTATCCAGCCAGATCCATTTACTGCAACATTCACAAAGGAAAGCGAATCATGTGTTGATAGAGGAACAGGTGAGGTTAAGATCAGTGGTATTGCTGGTGGAACATCTCCTTATTCTATCAGTGTCAAGAATTATGATGATCCTTCAGCTACTGTTGATGCTACAATTTCTGCTGTTGGCTTGGATGGTACTGCTACAGTCAAAGGTTTGACTACAGGTAAATATGTGATTATCGCGTCGGATAAGAACAACAATTGTAAGACTGACGAGACAATTGAAATTAAATCATATACAAAACCTGTTGTGGGTCTTTCTCCTGTCGACAAGACTTCATGTGAAAGTGAGAATATCGTATTGAAGGCACAATTGACTTCTAGATCAACAACAGAAGAGGTGGCGAAGGCTACATATTCATGGATTAAATCGGATGTAGAGCCATCTGCAAGTGCATATACAGATGCTTCATTTAATTCCGGAACATCAAAGTCTGTTGCTGCACCGTCGACATGGGGTACAAAAAAGAAATATTCAGAGAAGTGGTATGTTAAGGTCAAGGATATTCACGGATGTATCAGTGATGCTGTATCAACAACTGCTACTATTCTAAAGAATCCTGAGGTCACTCTTAAGTTAGAAGGTGAAATAGAATATAAGTGTGAAGATAATTTGAAGGTTGTCGCAGAGTCTGATGATGCGACTCAATTCTCATGGGAGCAGACTGGTGCTGGAATAACAACTCCTACATGGTCCGCATATGGTGATGAAAAAACTCAGACATTAACATATAATCCTGCTGGTGAAAAGATCCAGTCTGCTACATGGTATGTCAGAGTAAAAGATGCTAATGGATGTGTTAGTAAGGCTGAACATATTACAGGATATATCTATAAGAAGCCAGCTGTAGAGATTATTGCCGATGGAGGTAAGTCTGTCCTTTGTGATGGAGAATCAATTGATCTATCTGCAAATGACGACTACAAAACTTATTCTTGGAAACTTGGAGATGTAGTCAAGCCTACAGACACAAAGACATATACTGCAACAGAGACTGGAAAATATACATTGACAGTCACTGATGATCACTGTGAGAATAGCGATGATTATGAGATAACTCCGACTGATTTCGAAGCCACTATTCCGACTACTCTTGCTGTTTGTGCAGGTGCTGAAGATGGTACTGTTGATGTCACTGAAATAGAAGGAGGTGAGACTCCATACTCAATTGCTATCACATCACTTAATACTGGTTATTCTGCCACTGAGGTGACAGATGGCAAGTCTACAATCTCAGGTTTGAAGAAGGGAGAGTATACAATTAAACTTACAGATGGAAACGGATGTGAGATAAGTAAAACTTTGACGGTGACTGAGAATCCAAATCCAACTACGCCAGTTGTGTCGTACACTATGGCTTGTGAAGATGCAAAGACAAGTTTGACTGTAGCATCTCCAGTCGATGGTGAAACTTATGCTTGGGAGAAGAAGAATGCTGATGACACTTGGTCACCAGTTCTAAGTGTTGAGAATTTGGCTAAATCAGATGAAGGTGATTATCGCGTCACTGCAACAATAACATCGACAGGTTGTACAACAACATCTGAAAGCAAAACATTGTCATTCAATCCAAATCCTACATTCACTTTGTCAGAGTTTACTTCAGCTCAGTGCCCAAAGGTTTCTACAGACAAGTACGACGTTTCTATTTCTGATGTGACACCTACAACAGGTTATAGTGTAACTTGGGCTGGAGCAACTGAAGATGGCTCAGATCAGACAAAGGCAACAATTGCAGGAGGATCATGTAGTGGAACAAAGACATATAGTGCTACCGTTAAAATCACTGCTACTGGATGTACAACAAAGGTTGAGAAGAGTTTCAATATTGAGTTGACAAATGCATTGTCATTGAGCTTGAATTCATTGAGTGGTTTGGAGGAAACTCCAACGGGTTCTGAATATACAACTGACTATGTATATACATTCCAGACGTCTACAAACTGTTCATTCTCTATTCCTGAATTCGGATATACATCGACTCAGAATTGCGAAATCACACCAACTGTTACACAGAGCTCTAGCGGTGGTAAGGTGACAATTAAAGCAACAGACTTCTGTAACAATGTTGTTGAGAAGACTATTACTATCGTCACTCCTGGTGCTCCTAATGCTCCATCATTGGAGGCAGGACAGGTATGTGGTGGCGATGTCTTGTTCACTGCAAGTGGTGCTAGTGCTGATAATGAGGTCTATGTATGGAGTGAAACAGAAAATGGCACATACACTGATGGTACTGAGACTAAGACATTGGCATATAACGCTTCTGGATCTAAGATTCAGTCAAAGACATGGTATGTAAAGATTATGGATAAAAGTACAAGCTGTATGAGTTCGGCTTCAAGTGCAGAAGGAAAGGCATACGTGCCACCTACAGCAGCTATCTCATCTGAACTTGGTACATGTAACTATACATTGTCTGCAAACTTGACTGGTACTGCATATACATATGAGTGGAGTGGGGCTAAGACAGGTTCTGCAAGTTCAATTGTTGCCGACGCTACTGGCACTTACAGTTTGGTGATTACAGAGAAGTATGAAGACAATCATACTTGTGTGTCTAACACTGCAAGTAAGGTTGTCACAATTTCTCCTGTTACTATTCCTACAATCTCTTACACTGAGGTTTGTGAAGGCAATTCAACAACATTAAGTTTGAGTGATCCTGTTTCTGTTTACACATACAAATGGGAGAAGAAAGTAAGTCCTACAGAGTTTGCTCCTACAGGATATGAGGGCACTTCATTATCATCTGTTTCTGAGGCAGGAGATTATAGAGTACAGGTGATCTCAGATCAAAATTGTACTGGTCAATCTGCTTCTAAAACTGTGACATTCCATGCATTGCCAACAGTTACGTTGAATGCAACTAATGGTTGTGAGTCTACAACATTTACAACATCAATTGCATCAGCAGATGAAAACAAGTATTTGTATAATTGGAATGATGGAGTTTATGGCTCAACTACGTTCCAGACTTCTTCCATATCGGCAGGAAATAATAGTGAGTTAATTACATGGAAATTAAAGATCAAAGATAAGGTCACAGGATGTGAAAGCACTGAAGCAGCAAAAACAGCTACAGTTTATAGAACTCCTGCTTTGACATTGACTGATCAAACTATATGTAAAGGTTCAGCAGCTACAATACCATTCTCAGGACTTGTAGGTACAATTACACAATACGATGGTTTGACAGCTTCTGGATCTAACTTGACAGCATCTCCGACAACAACTACTACATACACATTGAAAGTTGAGAATGGAGACGTATGTACTGCAATAAATCCAACAGTTACAGTTACTGTAAACGACAAACCAACAATTTCTATTGAAGCTCCGGCAGCGGTATGTTATGGAAATGCATTCTCGTTGTCTACTCCAACAGTTGAAATAAATGGAAGTACTATTAAGAGTGGTTCTGATAAATGGCAGATTCAGAAAGACGGTGTGACGACTTGGTCAGACTTTACTAATGACGGAACTTTGGTTTCGGGAACACACAAGTTGAAGTATGTTGCTGAAAATGGTTGTGGACAAAGCGAAAGTAATGAAGTCACAGCAGTAGTTTATGCAAAACCTGCAACGCCAACAATCTCTAATAAGACTTTATGTTACGGAGATTATATGACAATCAATTCTCCAGTTTCTGGATCGACTTATTCTTGGCAGAAAAAGACTTCTGGTGCATCTACATTTGTGCCTGTAGGAACAGAACCTTCAATCACAACGTCCGCTGACGAGCATGGAGTGACTGAGTATAAGTTGACAGTTACTTCAGGAGAAGGATGTTCTTCTGAGGAGGCAACATTTACTGTAACTCAGCCAACAAAAGACATTGCATTCGATACTTCTGACAAACACAGTCCAAGCCAATATGATGGAAATGACGGAGATTATACAATCGTAATATCTGGAGGTTATGGAAGTTATACTTATTGCCAGAAAACAAATGCAACAGATAAGTGTACTCCTGGTACTGCTGCAACTGTTGAGGCTGGAATAAGTAAGATAAAAGCAACAGATGTAGCACCTGGAACTTATTATTACTCTGTTTCTGATGCTAATGGTTGTAATAAAGATATTTCAGTCACAGTTCCAAACGCTGGAGTACCAACTGTTGAATGGACTGCAACAAATGCAGTATGTAATGTGATGAATGCTGGTGGAGATAATGCTAAACTTGGTAAGATTACAGCAACGTCGCCTTCAGGAGAGTTCACAATCAAGATGCTTAGCTCAACAGGTGATGCTCTAACATCATTTACAGATGTTACTGCGACTAAGGTCGGAAGTGATTATGTAGCTGAATTCACAGGATTGAAAGCTGGAAAGTATAAGGTACAATATATATATCCTTCATCTCCAGTATACACAATAGAGTCAGAGGAACTTAGAATCGATGAGCCATCAGAGATGACATTCGACCTTGCTTATGGAACTGGTACTGCACCATGTGACAATAAGTATAGTGAGGTAAAAATTGGAACGATTTCTGGTGGTGCCGCTTATGCAAATGCATCAGATGTGACTCTTGCAACAGGTGAGTATTATGCAAAGGGCTTTGTTGCTACATTCAAGGATGCAGAAATACCAGGCTCTGTTTCTTACGAGAATGGTACATTCACATTAGGAGGATCTATTTCAACTGCAGCGTTGACTGTGATGTTAGAGGATAAGAACGGATGTAGAGATACAAATAGTGTTAAATATACAGCTGCAGATGAGCATCTAAACATCACTTGCCCTTCTGACGATGAAATGGAGAAGTCATTCGACGCTTCTTGTGAGGCATCATTTATTTTGACTTATGGTAACATCATCACAAGATATGCAGCTAAGTTGTGCTCTCCAAATGATAAGATCAATATCGAATATACAGTCGACGGAGGTTCTCCAATAACTGTTGATGGATCTAATGATTTCAAAGAGACTCTTGATAAGACAACTCGTGAAAAGACTATCATCTGGACATTCTCCGCTGTAAATGCCGCTTATGGAATCGCAGCACAGCAATGTACTTTGAAGATTAAGGCTAAGGATGATGCGAGCCCTGTATTCTCAACTGCTAATATTGATGACCAAATCAAGTATTCTGTTAATGGAACAACTGATTGTGGAGCTAAATACCATAAGGATGCGTCAGATGTCGAGACAATGCTTGGCGTTCAGGATTGCTCTTTGGAAAAGATAACTTATACTTTGTGTAAGAAGGGCGAGACAGATAAGACTAAGTGTAAAACTGGTGTCGTATATGGAAAGGATACTGACAATTCATATAAGTATTTTGATATTGACACAGAAGACCTAACAGATGGTGAATATGAGATCGTCTACACTGCGACTGACGGAATAAATGAGCCAACACAGAAAACTCAGACAATCAAAGTTGTTGATGATGTTGAGCCAACTGTCAAGTGTTTGGATAATCAAATCTTGACTCTAGATGCTAATTGTAAGGCAACAACAACTATTACATTCAACGATTACGCTAAGTCTTACTTGGCTCAGATGGGTGTGATCGATACAGTAGGTGGAGTAATCACAGACAAGAAGGCAAATGGCATTTACTCAGGTAATGTTACTTATACTACAGACGGTTCTGGCAATATCACATCAATCACAGATGAGTGTGGCCAGCCACTTACAGTCAAGTATAAGAAGAGTGGAGATGCAACATCTACAGAGTTGCAGCCAGGTCATAGCTTTGATGTGACTTTGAATGGTCTAAGTGCAACTGAGACAGTAGAGTGGACATTGGAGGATAACGCAACTGTTAAGAATGTATCTGATCCATGTCAAACTAAGTTCACTGCAAAAGATAACATAATCCCAGATTTGACAGAGGCTCCTCTTGATAGAGTAATTGAGGAATACTCGGCAAACGGAGACAAGTGTAGCGCTGATCATAAGTGGAGTAAGGCAGAAATCAATAGTTGGTTGACAAAGGTTAACGACTGCTCGGGTGTCAAGAATGTCACTTATGTGGTGAAGAAGAAGTCTGGAGAGACTCTTACTCCGACAACATATTCAGGATCTATCGTCACTGATGGTGTGGCTAGTGATATGGATTTGCAGAATATGAAATATGGTGATTATGTCGTTGAATATGTTGTTAAGGACAATAGTGGAAATGAGAACATTATTAGTCAGGATCTAACAATCAAGGATGATGTCGCTCCAGAGATTGATTGTAACGATGGTAAGACAATCAAGATTCCTGTCGGAGCTGATTGCAAGGCTACCGTCGATCTTGATCTTGAGAAACTTCTTTACGCTTCACGTGCGGAGACGGTATTGGGAACAAGCGCAACTGATGAAGATGGAAAGACAATCAATTATGTGGCTTCTGATGATATCAATAATTCTATCTTCAAGACAGAGTTCAACTTCTCTGACGAACAGGAGAATGCAATGAAGAATGATTGTGGAGAGCCTCTTACAACTAAGGTTGTTGTCTCTACTAAGCAATCTGATAATTCATATGTTGCCGGAGATACAATCAGAACCGATTCTGATTTCACAATTGAATATGGTCAGGAGAAGAAGGTTACTATTGTTGTACAGGATGCTTCTGGTAATCCGGCTAAATGTACTTACACATTGGTCGGAGCTCCACAGATTGTTACTCCAAAGCCTCTTGCTAATGAGACTGGTTTGAAAACATCAGAGGTTGATGGAGTAGAGAAGTGCGACGTCGCATACGACAAGAAGTTTGAGGACGTCTACAAGGAGATTTATGGAGTAGAATATGCTGAATGTTCACCAGTTAAGGAGTTGGAATATGAAATTAAGACATCTCCTACTGATCTTTCTCCGATTTCAGGTTCATTGAAACCAGGAGAGACTACATCAACAGTATTGGCAAATCTTACTCCTGGATCTTATGAAATCACTTGGACTTCAGTTGGTCTTGATGGAACGACTAAGAATCAGGTTGACAAACATAATATCGCTGTGACTGATGGAGTGGCTCCGAAGATCACATGTGATAGTGAGATAAAGGTTCCATTGGAAGCTGATTGTAATGCAACTAAGGAGATGGATTTGCATCAGTTCGCTCTTGGTTACTTGGCAGATAAGATCAATGTCGACGCTGCGACTGGAGTAATCACAGCTATGAATACTGGTGATGATAAATACTTCGATTTGAGTGCAGACAGAAAGACAATCACGAAGATCTATGATGAGTGTGGACCATTGACGTTGAAGGTTTCGGATCGTGATGAAGAAGGTTCAGTTGATCATATGACAGTCACATTGAATAAGACTAATTTGACTACATCAACAGATGTTTATTGGTCGTTGAACGATGGTACTAATTCTTCTGAGAAAAGATGTAAGACAACTATCAAGGCAATTGATAATTTGAACCCAGTATTCTCAACTTCTAATATTGATGAGACAATCAAATATACAGACCAGAGCGAGAAATGTGGTGTTGAATACAAAGTGACAGATAAGGATGATGTTAAGGATTTGTTGGAAATCTCAGATTGCTCTTTGAAGTCTGTTACATATTGCTTGCGTAAGAAGGGAGAGACAACATGCATTAAGAGTGGTGACTTGTATGATCCAGCAACAGGTGACTATAGTCCTATCTCTACTGGAATTCTTACAGATGGTGAATACGAGATTGTCTACACTGCGACTGATAACGGAAATCTTACTGCTTCTAAGACTCAGACAATTACAGTTAAGGACAATGTGGCACCAGATATGACATGTCCGACATCGCCAATTGAGGTGTTTGTTGATAACACAACATGTGATAAAACAATTGGTTTGTCGGATGAGAAACTTCTATATGCTGTACGTCATGACAAGAGCGGCAATGCTACGACATATAACAACAGTTACGAGACATCAGTCTTGAACATCAACAAGTCGTCTTATAACTCAACTGAGCAGTCTCTAATTGAGAATGACTGCGATGGAACAGACCATATCACAGCGTCGTACACCGTTGATGTATTTGCAAATCCAAGCAGTGTGACAGTCGGCTACGGAGATACCAAGACAATCGCGGTGACATTGACTGATAGCCATAGCAACTCAACAACAGTCTGCAACATCACAATCAAGGGTATCGACAAACCAATGGAGCTTAATAGCGGTTTGGCACAGAAAGACTTGACAATAGATGGAGCAGGCAACGGAGGAGATTGCAAGGCAGAGCTAACGTTGAAATACGCAACAATCAAGAATGAACTTGTCAACTATGAGAACTGTTCATCAGTAAGCGAGATCAAGTACACAATCAAAGACAAGAGCGGTAATGTCGTTGTCAACAATAAGGAGTTGACAAACGCTACTGATATTGAAGAACTTCTTGCTGACGGAGAGTACACAATCACATGGTCAGTGAAGGATGGCGAGACTTCAACACCAATGACAGTTGATCAGAAGGTTGTAGTAAAGGATAAGGTCGCACCAGAGATGACATGTCCAACTTCGCCAATTGAGGTGCTTGTTGACAAGCCATCATGTGATAAGACAATCAACTTGTCGGATGAGAAACTTCTATATGCTGTGCGTTACGACAAGAGCGGCAATGCTACGACATATAACAACAGTTACGAGACATCAGTCTTGAACATCAACAAGTCGTCTTATAACTCAACTGAGCAGTCTCTAATTGAGAATGACTGCGACGGAACTGACAATATCACGGTGTCGTACAAGGTTGATGCAG
>JAZUGF010000058.1:0-30635 GCA_045641065.1 Paludibacteraceae bacterium
TCTTTTATGAAAATTTCAACTCGTGAGAATCGAATATTTAAGTCAAATTTTGATTTCTCCGCTTTTCAAAAATCCATTCAAGTCTCAGAGAGTTAAAAAGAGGGGATATCGCAACTTTCTTAGTTTTGATACACCCTCTTCTTTTTTTTAAAAAATAAGCAATTTTATTAAATCATTGATTATCAACAATAGTAAATGTACAAATAGTGAAATTAATGTTCATAATGTGAAATTCACAACCTGTCCTTAATCCTTTCCTTTCTTGTCCATCCAACCTCATTACCTTGATCTACTTTTGCATTGTCAACAGGAAAAAACAACAACTGATGACAAGACAAAAACATTAACTAAAAATTAAATTTTTACATTATGAAAACAATTTTTTTCAGAGCACTTAGCTTAGCAGCAACATTCATTTTCTGTTCGTCAATGTTCGCAAATGATTTTTCATTTGAATCAGTGGAAAAAACTTATGTAAAATGTACAATGAATGAAAAGGGAGAGAGAGTTCCTAACTATTATATAGTAGTAGATGGCGTAGCCCATAAGACAGATGTACGTACTTTTGCTCAAATCAAGAAACAAAAAATGGAAATGAAAAAAAATGTCAGTTGCGACGCTGCTTATAACAAAAAATAAATAGAGATTATATTGTTGTCCAAAAATGATGATTGTTAAGGGCGGAACGCCCTAACCACCCCACCAACGCGAGCCCGTAGGGCGAGCGTATGAAAAATAAGCGTGTTTGGACAACTCGAATACAATTACCAAATAAATTTAGTCGGTTGTACTATTAAATTACTCATTCTGAAAAATATGAAAAAATACTCAAAATATTTATTTTTATGATTTTCAATAAAATACACACTTTTTCAAAAAATTATTCTTGAAATTGGCATAGTTGGCGCGGTATTTGTTGTATATATAGTGACGATGTGAATCGGTAATTTGTAGTTTAGTCCTAATATTAAATCCTTTTATGCTATCTATGATAGTAAAAAGCAGGAATTTTAACTTTTTGTTAGAATTTCTGCTTTTTGTTTTGTGAATTCCCAAAAAAGATATACTTTTGTGTCGTAAAACATAAAACAAGTGGTCAACACAAAACAAAATGGCTGGTTTTTATGTTATAGAATAGATCTTCATATCTAAGTTATCATATTTTAGGTTTAGGCAGATCCCCAATTGTTTGGCGGTCTGCTTTTTTTATCCGACACCATGATATACGATGTCTGCGACATAGTATATCATGGAATCGGTTACTATCACTTCGTGAAATAGGACCGCAGGTCCTAACAAATTCTATACATCTTATTTTTAATAAGCATTTTTTCATACATTTGCATAGGTAATTATATAGTTGTAACCCAAATGAGGATTGTTAAGGGCCAGTTTTTTATTATTTGGGCCCTAACCCCACCCTCGAATGCGAGCCCATAGGGCGAGCATTAAAAACATTAGGGTCAAATGGCATATAATCTCCTTTGAATCAGTTATGATAATATGGTATTAAATAATATGGAAAACACTAATTATTGCTCGTTTAAAGAGAAATTTTGTTTTGCGCTTGGAGACGCGAGTGCAAACATCGCTTGGAGAGGTGTCGCAGCCTTCTTGACTATCTTTTACACAGACGTATTCGGTCTAACACCTGCATCTGTCGGATTGCTAATGTTGATCTGCCGTTCAAGTGACGGTGTGAGCGACGTCGCAATGGGAATGATCGGCGACAGAACAAAATCTAAATACGGACACTTCCGTCCTTGGGTACTTTGGACAGCCATTCCACTTGGTGTAATTCTTTCAATGCTTTTCACTGCTCCTGACTGGAGTTACGAGATGAAGCTTGTGTATGCTTACACAACTTATATCCTATTTACACTAATCTATACTGCTAACAATATCCCTTACGGTGCGTTGATGGCCGTGATGACTCCAAACGAAAATGAGCGTACATCACTTGGTTCATTCCGTATGATCGGAGCCTTCACAGGTGGTATGCTTGTACAGGGTTCTCTTCTTGCTTTAGTAGCATACTTCGGTAATGTTAATCCAACTATTGAACTTGAGGAAAAGGCTCCAATGGAATATGTAGTAACAGTATCGTCGCCTGAGGATGTAAAGAACGCTAAAATCGGTACTCAGCACGGTCTACTTGGTAGTGTTGCCAAGTTCCAGATGGTAGGTGATACAGATGAGCCAACTCTTGGAAAGAGTTTTGAGATGAAAGCCAATGAGAAATACTCTTTCATAATCACAGGTGAAAGCGACCTTACAAAGGATAATATCTCACTAATCAATCAGAGCACAGGTTACAGCAACAGTATGTACATCATGAGTGCTATCCTTGCACTATGTATGTTCTTGACATTCTGGGGAACAAGAGAACGTGTGGCTCCTGCCAAAACACAGGAAGATAACCTTATGCAGGATTTGAAAGACTTATTTAAAAACAAGCCTTGGTTTATCCTACTTGTAGTTGGTCTTGGATTCAATATCTACAACAATATGAAGACTGGTATCATCGCCATTTACTTTACTCACTACGTAGGAAATGCCGCACTTGCAGGAATCTACTTTGTGGCATTGATGTTAATCAGTATTGTAGCAGCAATGATTACTCCAGCATTGAGTAAAAAATTCGGAAAGAAGAACGTTTTCATCGGTTCAATGATCGCAACATCTGTTGTCAATACAATGTTATACTTCTTCGGACCAACACAGATTCTTATGATTTTCGCAGTCGGTATCACATCAGAATTGTTTGCTGCCATTCTTCCTACCCTATTCTTCGGAATGCTTGGTGATGCTGCTGACTATGGCGAGAAGATGTTCGGACGTCGCGCAACAGGACTTGTTTACTCAGCAGGTAGTTTCGCTACAAAATTTGGTGGAGGTATCGCTTCAGCAATTATCGGAGCAGTGCTAGGAATGTATGGATACGATGGACAAGATTCATCAGCAATTCAGAATGCAGTGCCAGGTATCATTAATCTTATGAGTTGGATTCCTGCAATAATCTGCGTAGTATTCGCATTTGTGATGTACTTCTATCCTATCACTTCAGTTGCTGAATCTACAAAATCTACAGAAGTTACTACTAAAGAAGATTGACTTTATTAACGGGAGGGTTTGAAACCCTCCCCTACGTAATAAACCAATATTGTAGGGGCAGGTTTAAAACCTGCCCGTATTTAATTTAATAAAAAAAACATGAAGATCAACAACATCATTATAGCGACAGCCTTGGCAACAGGGCTGTCTGCTTGTTTCTCACAAGGAGAAAAAACTCAAGAATCAGCAAAAATATCTACTGTATCCAAAAAAGAGATAAAAGTTGATTTCAATGCCGACAGTGCATACAGCTATGTAGCAAAGCAGTGTGAGTTCGGACCACGTATTCTTGAGAGCAAATCCCATGACAATTGCGTCGAATATATGACAAGCGAGTTGCGACGTCATGGTGCTGATATCGTTGAAGTGCAGAAATGTGAAGTAGTGGATTGGGAGAATAAGACACGTAAAGCCGACAATATCATCGCCCACTTCAATCCGTCCGCAAAGAAGAGAGTCATTCTATTCTCCCACTGGGATTCTCGCCCATGGGCCGATCAAGATGGCAATGAGGCGACGCGAAGAAAGCCCATCGACGGTGCAAACGATGGTGCGAGTGGCGTCGGCGTTATCTTGGAGATTGCTCGCCAGTACAAGCAGACAAATTTCAATGTAGGTTTGGATATCGTTTTCTTCGACGCAGAAGACTTAGGTGAACCAACATTTATCACAGGAGGAAGAGGTAACAACGATTCATGGTGTTTAGGATCTCAGTATTGGGCACGTCACTATAAGGCCGATTCCATCGCCAAACCACGTTTCGGTATCCTTCTTGATATGGTTGGCGACGCGGATGCTAAGTTCCACGTCGACTTCACATCTGGAAGATTCGCAAGCATAGCAGTAAACAAGATTTGGTCAACAGCTAAAAATCTCGGCCACGATAACATCTTCGAAATGCGTGAAAGTGGACAATTAATTGACGATCATGTACAGGTTTGCCAGTACGCTGATATTCCAACTGTAGATATCATCGATTTCACCGCATATAGAGGGTTCCCAGAGACATGGCACACTCACCAGGATGTAATCGGCAATATTAGCAAAACAACTCTTAAAGCCGTAGGTGAGACTATCATGACAGTGATGGCGAAGGAATAATTCGTAATGCTTAATTCGTAATTCATAATTGTCGGTATGATCAAATGGATTGTACCGACTTTTTTAATTCCGACTACTATATAATCACCTTATTTAAATTCCGAATTATGCATTTAGCATTTTCTCCTGTTCATCGTAAGAATTACAGAAAACGACAACACAATCTCCGTCAATACAGTAAGGTCGAAAGCCCATACGGCTCCCTTCACTCCGAATTGTTCGTTAAAGATTATCGTCGACGCGATACATACAGCCAATGCGATAGCCTCAACAATTGTAGCATACTTCTGTCGTTGAATTGCGTATAATCCCTGCACTGTTAGATATAGTGATGTGGTACAAAGAAGCGGACAAACCGAGTAGTATCTCAACAATTCCGTCGACTCTGCGAATTTTTCACCAAGCAAAAGCGTCACTGCCAATGGGGAGAATATATACATTCCCACGCTGAAGCCAAAGGATATCAAAACCACAATCTTCAGAGTCTTATAGAAATATCGGATACCCCCTGCCCTATCCTTCTCATATTCACGTGAAACCTTCGGGAAAATCGCCATTGAGATTGGTAAATTACACATTGCCACCGCCGCAAACACAAGTTTGAATGCTCCTGAATAAATTCCAAGGTCGTGCTCAGTTGCGTGGCCTGCACCAAGGTAAGTAACAGCAAAAGCCTGAGTAATCGATGAACAAACAGAAGCCAAGAAGATTGGTAGAGAATCACCGATCAACATCTTCACAATCTCTCCCGTCACCTTTATTCTTCTCATTCCCTCCTTCTTCACACAGTAAGCCACAGTGATCAAACCTCCAGCAATGTATGAAAAAGAGAAAGATGCCAAATAATTCACACTGTCTGAAACCTCACGTACACAGATAACCACCAAAATCGCACCTGCAGCTTTTATCAAAAAGTTAGCTACACTCATGATGCTCAATTTTTCTACTCCTTGAAAATACCATGACGGATATAACCACCAACCAACGTTGATCATCCACGCAGCGGCATACATCACCAATTCCTCGTTGGATTGGCTATGTGTGTAGGAATATGGAAGGAAGACTAGTAGAGAAACAATAGTCAATAACAACTTAGCATAGATAGTTGCCCAGAATATAGAACGGAGTTTCTCTGGATTATCCCTATTGACGGCAATAGCTCGCGTCGAAGTATATTCAAAACCGAAATTGATAAAGATCGTGGCATATTGAGCGATAGTCTGCATGTAAGTCACCTTACCAAAACTATCCACACCGAGAATTCGGCTAACGTAAGGAATAAGAAGGATTGGTATAATGTAGTTGGCAGCTTGAAACACTGTCATCCACATTGCATTCTTAACTACTCTTTTGTTTTCTCCGTCCATGTGTTATTTTTTTAACGTAAAATGTCCGTAAAATTTTTTCGTAAAATTCTCTTTTGGAGTTTCTTATTGGCAATTATATATCTGAGGATTGTTAAGGGCGTAACGCCCTAACTCCTCTCCAAAGCGAGCCCGTAAGGGCGAGCTTCATTGTTCTTTAATTTTACGTTCCAATTAAACTATGCAAAGATACCTATTTTTTGAAAATATGAAAAAGAGAGATATATTTGCAAAAAAGATGATGATATGAAAAGATTTCTTACCTCTATTGCTATAATGGCGACGGTACTATCCGCATCAGCCCAAAATCAGCTTTTCTACAAGCATATGTTTGAGAACAAAACCTCGGATGAATCAATCGTGGGGCATGGTTATCGTGACGACTGGGGATTCTATAAAAGCAATGACGGTAGATTCATTCTCGTCGACATGGCAATACTAAGTGCTGTTGAACCGACACAAGGTATCATCTGCTGTACTATGAAATTTGACGGTGAAGGATGCAAGACCGAGGAGGAGGCAAAGGTAAAATTTGAATCTAAGGTTAAGCCAGCTATTGAATCGTTGGCTAACGATAAAACAAATAAGTCAGCATATGTAGCTGCGACTATGGATAGCACCAAACTTGAAATATTCGTCTACACTTACAAAACGGATGAATTGAAAAAGGAGATAGAAAAATCAAAATTTGTCGGTAAAATCGGCAAAAATATGAATATCTCATTCAATAACGACCAAAACTGGGAAATCTATCAAAGCAAACTATTCCCTGATCAGTGGAACTATCAGAAGATCCAAAACCAACGAATCATTGAGGATCTTCAGTCGAAAGGCGACGTGGATTCAAAACTTCACATCGTATCTCATCTAATCTCATTTCCTTTGGATAAAAGAGAGAACGCAGATAAATTTTCAGCAAAAGCCAAGACGTGGAAATACTACGCTGACGAGGTCATTGAAGAAGAAGGAGTCTTGAAAGCCACTATCACAAAAAAATCTAAGACTGATCTTGAGTCAATCACCACAGTGACAATGGAAGTGATGAATCTTGCGAAAGAATTCGGCGGTGATTACGTGGAATGGAGTACAAGAGTAATGCGAAATTAGGAATGCTGAATATAACTAACGGTAACTCCAACCATTACGAATTATGAATTACGATTCCATTTAGACGAAAAGTTGAACCGTAGGGGCGGATTTCAAACCCGCCCGAATTATTTAGAATTTCTCATTTCCTCCAAGTAATTCAAGAATCTTACGTCGTCACCGTTCATAATCAACCTCTCAGGAAAATTCAACTCATCCGCCAAAGCATAGGCGTAAGTGTGGTTGGCGACATCAAAAGTGATGTGGGCATCACTACCCAAGATGATAGGCACATTCATCTGCTTACAATAACCTAACATCTCAATAAAATTTGTCCTTGCCTTAGGTTTATCACGTCCGGGACGAAGGCTACTATTGTTTAGTTCAAGCAACGTCTTTGTCTCAGCACTACACTGCACGATAGCCTTGATATCGAGTTCTGCAGTACCGTCGACGGGATGAGAAATAATATCGACATCGGGCCTTTTCATCGCATTTATTATCGCATCCGTATTTTCAGCTACAGTTCCATTAGTAAACGCACGACTATGTAATCCAGCAATACGGATATCTAAAGTACGAGTGATACTTGTTGGCAAATCCACGTTTCCAGCAAAATCGATGATGTTCATCTCTGAACCCATCAACAGACGCATATCACCATACTGGCGTGGAACAACGCATAGATTACGGTAGTAGATAGACTGGCATGAACCAGGCATATTAGGACCATGTTCCGTCACACCGAAAAGTTTGAGACCTTTCTTCTGAGCGGCATCAATCATTTCGGAAAGAGTGGAATATGCATGACCACTCACGATTGTATGAGTATGTAGATCTACTACGGAATTCATCTAGCTATAATAATTTGTTCAAAGACAAATATAATGAAATTATGAATGCGAAATGAGGAATGCGGAATTATTATTACACATTTATTTCCCCCTACGGTAGATTTTCCACTTGCGTGTAAAATCAACCATAGGCTCTAATTAAAACAACCGTTCCACGGTTGGGGAATATATCCTAATACCGTGGAACGGAAATTCAACTTCATTAAAATAAAAAAGGCGACATTTCTGCCACCTTTTATTCCTTTTTTATGGATTCTTATTTGTTCTTCAACAAATCTCTGATCTCTGTAAGAAGAACCTCCTCCTTGCTTGGTGCTGGTGGCTCTGGAGCAGGAGCTGGAGCCTCCTCCTTCTTCTTGTTAAGCTTTGCCATCAAACGAATAGCAGCGAAGATACAGATTGCAACGATCAAGAAATCGAATGTAACCTGTAAGAAGTTTCCGTAGTTTAGTGTAACTGCGTCAACAGCAGCTGTTGTGTCAGTAGCAGGAACAGCATCCTTCAATGTTAGCTTCAAATCTGTGAAGTTCACACCTCCTACGACAACACCAATAAGAGGCATCATGATATCTGATACCATTGAAGTTACGATCTTACCGAATGCACCACCGATGATCACACCAATTGCCATGTCGACAACATTGCCCTTCATGGCGAAATCCTTAAAATCACTAATTAAGCTCATTTTCTAAAATTTTTGTTAGCCTTTAATATTTTGTTACAAAAATAAAGATTTTAGAAACATAAACAAATTTCCATTAAGAAAAAGTAGAGACGGTGAACTCCCTGTCCTACTAATATCAAAAAAGAAAGACGGGGCATGCCCCGTCTCTACAATCTTCATTATTCTACTATAATCTTTACAACCGATTTCGTTGACTTAAGAATATATGCACCTGAGGACATACCCTTTTCCTTCAACTTATTTGAAATTTCCACTTGATTTGTCGTTATTTCACCGCATTTTTTACCGGTCAAATCGTATATTTCGTAGGTTTGGATTTCATTCGCGTCAACATTAGCGACGGAAGTAGGATCATATTCAGTAAAGATGAATTTATCAATGTTGATCCAATCACCAACGATATTCATACGAAGAATATGTTCTCCCTGTGGAAGTTTATTCAAAGTACGAGTTGTAGTTTCAAGATAACTTTCCCAATCATTGTCGTTAGGTGCAGTCTGAAGCATCTCAGTGATTTCCTCACCATCCAATAAAAGCTGAACACCTGAATTCTCACCACCTGAAGATAGAATTGCAGCGATATCATAGTATGCCTCATTAGCAATGTTGACTGTATACTCAAGCCACTCTTCTTTCTGAGCGTAACCAACCGCATACTCATCAGCCTTGTCTTTCAAAGCATAAACGTCTACTCCTGTCTCCAAACGATATCCTTCTCCACGATTCTGTCTATCCTTATCATGGTATGAAATACCGTCGCTTCCATTATCAAAGTACTCAGCCTCAATTATTCCAGGAATTGCTAATGCCTCACCCAAGAATGGAGATTTAGGAGTAGTCTCTCCTGGAGTTATATATAGACGGTAGGCATAAAGTTTGCTTGTGACATTCACAGGTACTACAATCTTACCGTTATTGACTGTGTAAGTTTCTGTTGCTAAAGTTTGTGGACCAGCTACAGCCTTATCCTTATTCTCCCAAGTGACAACCTCAGTAATAACCTCTACCTCTGAGCCCATCCACTCTGGAATGTCAATTGTAACGTCGACTGAACCGACACTTGATCCACCCAACACTACACTTGCCTCACGCATCTTCTTGTTGACAGCTGCAAAACCATCCAATCCATCGCTCTTATCGTTTGGTGGAGTGACATTAGCCATGTAGCCATCCATGTCACCATACCATTTGTAGAGATGCCATCCTCCACCCTTCTCATTCTGTGCAGTCAACAAACTACCCAAACGACCAGGAAGATTAGTGAACCACCACGAAATCATCGCACTTTCTACACCGTGACGCTCAAATTTTGCGATGAATGGAACTGAATATCCAGGACATCCCTCGTATTTTTGGTTAGCAGCGTCTGATCCGGCACAATACTCGTTTATACTGATCTTGCGTGGAGAGACATTATACTTTTTCTCCATGCTACGGTAGTGGTTGAGAGCATCCACAAAACCACCTGAACCCCACTGGTGCCAACTGATTACGTCAGGCATACAGTTGTTTTCCGAACAAAACTTTACAAAAGCCTCCATTCTTGAAGAGCTGTAGAAAGCGAAAGATGGTCCGATGATTTTGCAACCTGGATCAAGACGACGTAAAAGCTGATAAGTAGGTTTCCACAAATCCTCGTGGTATCTACCATTCGCGTCTTTCCAAGTACCGTAAGGTTCATTCCAAATTTCATAACCGTCGAAATTAAGGTTCGAATTCTTTCTTTTATTGACAATAGCAGTAACCTCCTGCTCCCAATAGCTCCAGCCCTTCCAGTTATAAGGCCAACCAGGAAGAATATCCGCAAGACGGATATGCACTTTTGCAGTAGTGTTCTTCACTCTCTCGGCAGCCTTGAAAGCATCACCGATAGGTTGCTGACGTCCACTTCCTGAGACTGCAGGATTAAGAAACGCATTTGGTTTTAGCGGTGCGACGTGAGCAGCAATATCCGCTGGAAGCGACTCTGTAAGTCCGTATAGTGAACCAGAAGCCACATGAGTAACTGGGCGAATACTATCGCCAAGATTAACTTTCAAGTTAAAGTCAGCAGCAAACGACGATAATGACATCGCAAGTGCCAAAGCAGTAAAAAGTCTAGTCTTCATAGTATGTAGGTAATAAGTTTGTACAATGTTAATATTAAGCGACGTCGTACGTGCCTAACTTCACTGACAAAAGTATATTACTATAGAATTCAAGCTGATAGATAAACGTATCAAAGAAGGTTACTCATGATTAACAATAATGGTAAAAAGATTAACAAAAATGAATATAACATTATTAGTCTGGTATTTACAAGTATCGTATTTACACATACAGATTTAGTTAAAAAAAATTAAAATAAACTATTTTTATTATTTATAAGACTATATAGAATCATAAAATCATATTTTTGTAAAAACTAGGTACTAAGCGAAATAAGCGAAAAAAAAATATATGAAAAAAACATTTACTTCAAGCCGATTATATGCGGCTGCTCTATCATCCATGCTCGGATTATCAGCATTTGGTGCTGATTGCGTGGTCAATTACACAAATTTCGACACTTACAATCAACTTTGCAATCCTGACTTGACTGACGATTTGGAAGGTTGGTACAACGACAGTATCCGTAATGGTGCATGTAAAGGACCTAAAGAAACAACAATTGATTCTGTGAAGCAAGGTGGTATGCTACGTGCGAAGATCCAAACAAAAGGAAATATATCTTTTGATGAATACGTTGCTACAGAATTACCGTCAAGCGGAAGATATACAAGTGTAGTTGGTAATCCACGTACACTTTCTCCTTATTTTATGGAGACAGAAAGCAAAAACATGATTGTTACAGTAGGAGAATTATCTTCTGATAAGGTGTTTATGACTTATAAGGTGGAGAATTTGGTACCTGGTTCGAATGTTACTTTAACATTTGACGCCTACAATTTGCTATCTTCTGAAAAAATGGAAAACTACCTTATCGAGTTGAGTCAAAATAGCAAAGAACCTGTTACTAGATTGAATTTCGGAGGATTAACTTTTCAAATGCTAACAATAGGTTATACTCTTGATAAAGGAACTGGTATGATAATGGGAAATCGTGCTTCATTGTCGGTTAGTACTGATATGTCACAGGGTGTAGTACCGAGTGGAGACAGAATAAGTACATCATCTAATTTTGACTATGGTACAAAAGTGAATTTGACACTTTCAAGTAAAGCTGATGCAAACGGAGAAATTTGTTTCTATTTTTCAACTCAAGCAGGTAGCTATTCTCCTATTGGAATCGACAACATCAAGATTGAAGGTGAAGCACAGCCTAAAATCAAATGTTCAAAAAGATTACCTATATGTAATGGTTCTGCCGTATCATTCGACATACCTAGTATTTTAGACAATGAAGATATTACATACAGTTGGAGCAATGGAAAAGAAGTGGCAACCACTAAAGAATTCACTCCATCTCTTGATGAAGCAGATAAGTTGTACACTGTAAAATGTACTATTAAATCAACTGAATGTTCAGCAACATCAAGTATAGAAGTACCTACGAAATTATGTTGTATGACAGCTGATGGCAAACCATTAGGAATTATTGACGTTTTCTTCGATGATTTCGGTGAATTCTCAGCTGATGGTACCGAATATACCTACATTTCGAATGGAAAAAAGATAACAGTTCCAACAACCGGAATCTATGGTGCAGGTGATCCAAAACGTTGTGTCAACGCACTACAAGAAGGTGCAAGCGTTCCATATATCACTCCATGTAGTAAAAATAGTGGTTTAAGTGATGCTTGGGCTATTTCAAATGTTAATCCATACAATCCGGGCGTTTTGTCGGATGCTTCAGGAGATCCTATGGGTGGTATGCTAATAGTGGATTTATCAGGTGATAAAGTAAATGGTACACCATTAAAAGATTTGGTAATTTACAGACATGTTGCAAGCGGAAATCTAAAAGGTAAAGAAATCACTGCCGGATGTAATCTTGGAACAATCAATTATGCAGCAGAAAGAGACCAGGCTATATTGAAGGTTATCATTAGAAATGAAACTGATACTATTTTCTCTCAAGAAGTAAACCTAAAAGGAGATGAGGGTTGGTTAAACATTGAACATAACTTCGTTTCTCCATCTGATAGTTTGACTTTCGAAATTAGAAATGAAACTTATACTTACGTAACGAGCCAAGGTGATTTTGCTATCGACAATGTATTTATGAGTTACTGTGATGAACCAAAGGCTCCGGCTTTGCCATCTATCAAAATAGGCTATAATACAAATGCTAAGAGTATCGTAAATTTGTGTAAGGATGATGAGTTGGAATTCAATGTCAAAATTTTAGAATCCGCTGAATCAAATTTCGAAGATCTTCAGTATATGCTTCAGTACTCAAGAGATTATATCAATTGGAACTCAATTTCAAGAATCCAAAGTGATAAATCATTTGTTGTTGATGAAGGAATTAACCCATGTTTCGACGACACTTTAATCGGAAAAATTGTCTATTTCCGCATTGTTGCTGCCGACTATGCATCATTGATTGGTTTTGATAGTGGAAATTTAAGTTCTGACATGGTTTCTATATCAGACTTTGCTATAGTAGCAAGTGATCCAAAGTGTGACTATTCAGATACAATACCTTCAGATACAATACCTTCAGATATAACACCTGAAGTAAGTGAATGTATGACACCTGAAGGCAATTATATTCCTACAGTAACACTTTTCCACGATGATTTCGGTGAATTCTCAGCTGATGGTACTAAATACACTTACAAAAATAGCGACGGTAACAAGGTTGAGGAGAATTGCGGCATATCAATATATGGAAATCCATACACTCATACTTTGCAAGATGGTGTAACTGTCGGAGAAAAAGCTGTAACTGCTATTTATGAAGGTGGTTGGATGATTAGTAATTATAATCAATATAAAGTAGGTATTGATTCTGATTGTAGCGAAAACCCTAACGGCGGAATGCTGATTATGGATTTGGCAGGAACAAACTATGCAAACAAAGCCATCTACTCTCATAAAACAAAGGGCAACATTAAAGACAAAAATGTCAGATTTGAATGTTCTGTAGGAGCTATTAACTTTTTAGAGAATACTCCAGTAATTAGACTAAAGGCTATAGTAAGAGCTGATAATGATACTTTAGTAAGTTCTGATGTTGTTTCTCTATATGGCACAGAAGGATGGCAAAAGATAGATTTGAGTTTCATATCTAACTCTGACAGCCTAATTGCTGAAATTATCGTTATTGACGATAATCTCACAGGTGTAAATAGAGGTGATTTTGCTATCGACAACGTTCTCATGAAATATTGCGATACTGAAAATACATCAACTCCTTCTATTGCCGATAGAACAAACGTAATTGAGTCTTCTGACGTGGCTAGAATCGATTATTTTAATCTAGCTGGACAAATGATTAATAAGGATGTAAAAGGACTCGTAATTGAGCGTTTATTATTGAAGAACGGTAATATCATCACTCGCAAGATAATGAGAGAATAATATCAGTAGAGACGGGGCAAATCCCCGTCTTCACGATGAATTATAAATTTTTTCATAGAGACGCGAATATTCGCGTCTCTTCTTTTTTTATTCCTTTTCATCGGATAATTCAAAAATTTGGATGTATTCATTCCATCAACACAAATACAGGTATGTTGCGTTTTAAATAAGAGAGTTAAAAATTTTGAATTAATTGTTGAAAAAAAATAGTATATTTGTTTGCACAATTGAAGTATATGTAAATTAGTCGATGAAAAAAGAACTTATTATGATGGCAATGGCTCTGTCGATAGGCAGTGTCAGCGCTCAAAAAACTAAAACTTATACTACTGCTGAACGTCTGTACTTTGAAGGAAAGGAAATGTACGATCTTAAGCAGTACAATACTGCTTTCCGTTACCTTGACGAGTATCTGCAGGATAAGGATGTGGACAGAGAGGAATACTACGCTGAAGCAGAATACCTACTTGCCTGCTGTGCCTACGAAATGGACAGAAAGGATACAAGAGGACGTTTGGAAAGATTCGTCGCAAATAATCCCCACTCGTCGCATATAAGCAGAATCCATTTTTTACAAGGTTCAATATGCTTCCAAAAAGGAAAATATAAGGAAGCTCTCGACGACTATTTTTCAAAAGTTGATCCACGTAAGTTAAGCAAGAAGGAAAAGGCAGATTTTTTCTTCCGTCATGGTTACTGTAATCTTCAACTCCAGAACTATGATAAAGCTCACTCGTCTTTTTCGACTCTTTGCGATCTTAACGACGATAATTACGAAAAATCAGGCAAATATTATCTTGCCTACATCGACTACGTAAAGAAAAACTATGACGCTGCACTTCCTACTTTCCTAAGCTTACAAAACGACAGCGAATATGAATCAATAGTGCCGTACTATATCGCTCAGATATATTACCACAAAAATATGGATGAGAAAGTGTTCGAATACGGACACGCTATCATCGAAAAATATCCGAATAATAAGAGTAATTCGGAAATCTATCGTATCATCGGCGAATGTTACTTCAAGAAAAACGACTATAAGCAGACTATCAAATATCTATCCGAATATGCTAAGACGACGGATCAGATTATGCGTAATAATATCTACATGCTGGGTACTTCTTACTGCAAGACTCAAGATTGGAAAAACGCAATTGAGAATCTGCAGAAAGTCACCACTGACAACGATGAATTGAGCCAAAATGCTTATCTCAACCTCGGAAACTCGTATTTGAAGGTTGGAGACAAGACAAACGCAAGAATGTGTTTCTCACAAGCTTCAAAAATGGAGTTTGACAAAGAGGTACAGGAGGAGGCAATGTTCAACTACGCTCTTGTAATCTACGATCAGAGCTACTCTCCATTTGACGAGTCGGTAACTACATTCGAGACTTTCTTAGAAAAATTTCCTAAGTCGAATTATAAAAACCGTATCTACGACTTCTTGCTCAACGTCTACATGACTACAAAGAACTATGAAGCAGCATATGCGTCGATCCAGAAGATCAACACAAATAATTCGAGCATCCTTGAAGCTCGTCAAAGAATTCTTTATTGTCTTGGTATTCAAAGTTTTAACGACGGTGATTACGAGAAAGCTAAAGATTATTTGACAAAATCCTTAGTAGACAAACAGTATAACTACAATACTGAGTCACTTTCATACTTCTGGCGTGGTGAAGCAAACTTCCGTTTGAATAAGCCTACTGAGGCTCAGCAAGATTATCTATCGTTTATTAATACGACGGGAGCTCGCCACAGCGACGTCTACAATCTTGCTCATTATAATCTCGGCTACTGCTACTTCAATAATAAGAGCTATACATCAGCATTGACATGGTTCAGAAAGTTCACTAACCTTGAAGATTCCAATAAAACTCTAATCGCCGACGCCAATAACCGTATCGGAGACTGCTACTTCATCAATCACAATTTTGAAAATGCAGAGAAGAGCTACTCGAAAGTATATGCTTTGAAGGGTTCCGGAGCAGACTACGCATGTTTCCAGCAAGGTTTTGTACAGGGACTTCAGAAAAATTATAATGGAAAAATCGCTACTTTGAACCGTTTGATCGCGAAATTTCCAAATTCTGAGTATATAGCCGATTCGTATTATGAAATCGGACGTTCATATGTTATGCTTAACGATTATAAATCAGCTATCGCAACATATGAAAAACTATCCAAGTCGTATTTTCACAGTCCATTGAGCCGCAAGGGTAAACTTCAGACTGCGATGTTGTACGACAAAATGGGTAATTTTGACGAGAGTACAAAGATCTACAAGAGTATTGTAGATATGTTCCCTTCAAGCGAAGAGGCAAAAACATCACTTGAAGGTTTGAAACGAATCTACTTTGACCAGAACAACGTATCTGGATATGCTGAATATGTAGAAAGTCTCGGTGGAATCGCAAAATTTGAAATTTCAGAACAAGATTCACTTACTTATCTAGCAGCTGAAAAGTTGTATCTTCAGGAGAAATACCAGGAGGCAATCAACAGTTTCAACAAGTATCTTGACAAATTTCCTAACAGTATCTTCAACGAGAGTGCTCACTTCAATCTTGGTAACAGTTACTATAATATCAAGGAGTACGACTTAGCGAAGAAAGAATTGTCACTTATAGCTCAACAGCTTGGATCTGTTCACGCAGAAGATGCTTTGATTACACTTGCCGACATTGAATATAAGAAAGAGAATTACGAGGCAGTTGTAGAACACCTTGAGAAAATGGTGGAAATATCACAGAATGTAGAGAATAAGGAGAAAGCCAAACTACAAATTATGCGTAGCTACAGCAAACTTGGCAAGATAGACGAAACAATCTCAGCTTGTGATAATGTAATTAAGGGAGACAAACTTGATCCAAACTTGTATCGTGAAGCTCTTTACACTCGTGCTAAATGTTACGAGCAAAAGGGTGAAACCAACTACGCTGTTGCCGATTACAAGACATTATCATCCAACTGTATGGATGAGTATGGTGCGGAGGCAAAATACAAGACAGCTGAATATGCGTTCCACGATGGTAATAAAGAGAGTGCAGAGAAGATAATCTTCGAATTCATCGAGCAAAACACACCTCACCAATATTGGTTGGCTAAGAGTTTCGTGCTTTTGTCTGATATCTACGTGTCTATGGATCGTGAGTTTGAGGCAAAACAATATCTACTCAGCGTGAGAGAGAATTATAAAGGTAAAGATGATATCGCTCTTGAAATCAAGTCACGTTTGGATGATATTGAGGCCAGAGAGAAAAATAAAATAAAGGAGTAATTAAGGAGTAAAGGAAATCACGATGAAAAGAATAGTTTTTAACATTGCTCTACTTTCAGCATTTTCAGCAGTCAGTGCACAAAACGCAGCCGACTCTACAAATACTGCATCTGCCACCGATACTACAATTAAACGTAATATTGAGGTGGTGAGAGATTATACTCCCGTCATCAAAGAGGCTGGTAAAATTAATACAATGCCAGAACTTAAAGATGTGAATACCAAAAAGATAGAGGTAGATTACAAGGTTTGGACATCTACTTACAAACCAAAGACTGATATAATTCCGTCGCTAGATTTTGCCCTCGCGTCGCAGGAAGAGAACAAATATAGCCGCGAAGGATTTTTGAGATTAGGTGGAGGAAACTATACATCCTTCCTTGGTGAACTTTATACTCCTATTTATCGAAGCGATTTAGCCCTATTTGACTTCTATTTGAAGCATAATTCATCATTCGGTAATATAACACTCCAAAAAGACAATTATAGTGCCCTTTCAAACGATATATCAAGCAAAGGACTTTACAATGATAATAAAGCCAGAATGTCTTTTCTAAGAAGCTTAAGAATACGAGAAATAAGTGCTTACGGAGAATTTGGATATAATCGTTTCAACTACTACGGACTTAACAGCAATATGGTTCCGTTTTCTGAGATTAACAAAAAATTAACTGAGCCACTATATGAGAATGATGATCAGAAAAACTCCCATTTGAACGCAGCTTTGAACTTCCGTTTCCGATCAAAAGATTATATAGAAGCTTGGAAATATGATTTACAGACAAACTGGCGTCTATTTAAAACATATTTCGACGTTGCAGAAAATACAATCTTCACAGATGTAGCAGCTTCATACAGAATGCAAGAATCAATTTTGTCATTGAAATTCCAGATGTACAATGTATTTGTTTCTACACCTGAAGAGGGACCAATTGATTTCAGCAAAGCCAAGAATTTCGGCAACTTCACAGTTTTGAAGTTTAATCCTTACTACAGTTTTGTATCAGAAGTAGGTAAATTGAATCTTGGTTTGAAAGCTTCGTTTGGTATCAAACAAGGAAAGACAACTGCATTTTCACCGGATATTACAGGTCAGGTTCGTGTAATTGACAATATTTGGTATGTATATGCAGGAGTAACTGGAGACTATAAAGTGAACACATTACGTTCACTTGCAAACGAGAATATTTACCTTTCTCCTGATTCACGTCCTGAAGATACATATATTCCTCTTGACATCTATTTGGGTACCAAACTTAACATTGGAAAGAGCGTTAACACAGATATTCATGTCGGATACAAGATCATCAACAACCAATATTTCTACGTCAACAAAAAAGACTCATTGGGAATGAAGGATAATAGATTTGATGTAGTATACGACAAAAACGTCGGTCAATTCAACTGTGGAGCTGCTATTAATTACAATTTCCGTGAGAAAGTTGACTTTTCATTCAAAATTGCATACAATAAATGGTCTCTTGAAAAGCAGGCTGAAGCATGGATGTTGCCATCAGCACAGATTGGACTTGGTATAAGTTATGTTCCTACAGATTACCTTCGTTTCAATATCAATTACGATCTTGAGGCAGGAAGAAAAGCATTTATGGGTAATGACCAGAATAAAAAAGCCATTATTGCCGATCTTAAAAACGTCAATGATCTAAGCATCGGAGCAAACTACAAATTGATGAGTTTTCTTGATGTATTCGCCAGATTTAACAACATTTTGAACCAAAGAAGCGAGATTTGGTATGGTTATCCAATACAAGGTTTCAACTTTTTGGCTGGTTTGACATTGACATTCTAATGTGATAATAAACTTCAAAATTCATTCTCAATTTTCAAGAAATGGCAATTATAGCGACACTGATGACAGCACTACTCATCCTTGTTGTAGGATTGCAATACAAGGAAAAGAGGAGAGTGAAGAAAGAGAACGATGAACTCAAACGTAAAGAGCAACGTAGGGAGCAGATAATGAAGACTGTGGCTGGACTCAGTGCAATAATGATGAAAGCTAACACTGTGAGAACAAAATCACAGATAGAAATTGTCAAAAATTATCTTGATCGCAAGATGAATCCTAAATATGCCAAGCAGACGATTGAGTATTTGAAAACATATCTCTATAACGACAATTTGTCGGTGAATATGCTATGTTTGAATGCAAACCGCACATTTAAGTATGGCAACAGAGTTCAGCTTCTTAATATGCTGATGTGTATCAGCACTTGTGGAAAGGGTATCTGTAAAAGTGAGCGTGAACTGATAGAAAGGATCATGCAACACATGAAAATCAATGCTGCCGACAAAGAGAATTTGTGGACAATTTATAGAGGATATATTGTAGATGATGAAGAAAATTTAGAGGAATCTTTGAATGAAAAAACTAAAGAAGCCTTCAAAATAATGGAGTTGGACTACAATTGTTCACTAAAAGAGTTGAAACGTCAGTGGAGAAAATTATCAATGAAATATCACCCTGATAAATACGAATTATCCGATGAAAACAGCAAAAAAGAGGCAACTCGTAAAATGCAAGAGATAGTCGGAGCATACAATTACCTACTCGACAACTATTTTGAAAATCTAGATATTCAAGTTGACAAATAGGATAACAATGGAAAAAGAGATTTCACAGTTAAAACAGATAGTTCTTTCACTTCCCGACAGTCCTGGAATCTATCAATATGTCAATAAGGATAACGAAATTATCTACGTTGGTAAAGCAGTGAATCTCAAAAGACGTGTTTCATCCTATTTTAACAAATATCAGACATCAAACAAGGTTCGTGCACTTGTCAAGCAAATTGTAGACATCAAATACATTGTTGTTCCGAGTGAACAGGATGCTTTGCTTCTTGAAAACAGTCTAATTAAAAAGCATCAACCTAGATATAACATTCTATTAAAGGACGACAAGACATATCCATGGATATGTATCAAAAACGAACCTTTTCCCCGAGTTTTTTATACTAGACGACTTGTTCACGATGGTTCACTTTACTTCGGTCCATACACTTATCTTCCAGCAATGAAGACTGTGCTTGATCTCATTCATAACATCTATGGAATCCGTACATGTAACAATAAATTAAGTGATGATGCCATCAAAAATGGCAAATACAAAGTATGTTTAGATTATCACATCAAGAAGTGTAAAGGATGTTGTGAAGGTTTTCAAAGTGAAGAAGAATACAGAGAAAACATCAAAGAAATCAAGCTCATTTTAAAAGGTGAGATGAGTACACTTGAGAGTTATATTCTCGGTGAAATGGGGAAAGCAGCCGAAGAAATGAGATTTGAAGATGCTCAAAAGATGAAAGAAAAAATGTATCTTTTATCTCAATACAAGAGCAAAAACACGATTGTAAGTCCAATTTTGACCAATATTGATGTATTTTCAATTGAGATTGACGACAATAACGCCTACATCAATTTCTTGAAAGTGATGGAAGGTACAATATCACAAGCTTACACATTCGAGTATAAAATACAGACTGAAGAGGAAGAGAGTGAAATTTTGGCATCAGCAATCATCGAAATGCGACAGAAATTTCAGAGTATGTCGAGAGAAATCATTGTTCCCTACCCTATTTCATTTGAACTTGAGAATGTGACAGTCACTGTACCACAACGAGGAGATAAGAAAAAACTACTCGATTTATCCATCAAAAACGTCAAACAATATCGATTTGACCGAGTAAAACAGACAGAAAAGTTCAATCCAGAGCAACGAGCAATGAAGCTTTTGACTGAACTTCAGAAGACACTTGGATTGAAAGAGATACCACATCAGATTGAATGCTTCGATAACTCCAACATTTCAGGAACAGATGCAGTGGCAGGATGTGTGGTTTACAAAGACGCAAAACCATCAAAGAAGGATTATCGCACCTACAATATCAAAACTGTGGAAGGACCAGATGACTACGGATCAATGCAAGAAGTTGTGCGTCGACGTTACAGCAGATTGGTGAATGAGGGAGAAAAATTACCTAATTTAATTATCGTCGACGGAGGTGTCGGGCAGATGGAATGTGTGCGAGAAGTGGTCGAAGATGAGTTAAAATTATACATACCCATCGCAGGTTTGGCAAAAGACGACAAACACCAGACCAAAGAATTGTTATTTGGTTTTCCTCCACTTCACGTTGAAATACAACCCAACCATTCATTATTTAGATTTTTGGCGAACATTCAAGATGAAGTACATAGATTCGCCATCAGTTTTCATCGCAACAAACGAAGCAAAACTCAGATTCATTCTGCACTTGATGATATCAATGGAGTCGGAGAAAAGACGAAAGAAACACTGATAAAAACATTCAAAAGCGTCAAACGAATCAAAGAACAATCTGAAGAAGAACTATCAAAGGTGGTTGGCAAAGCAAAAGCAAAGATTATTTACGACGCACTTCACCAGGAATAAAAAAAACGCCAGCAGAAAATCTGCTGGCGTTTTATATTTTTTACCCTTTCAATCGATGATTTATTCTTCGTTAAAAATTACTAAGAACACGCTGAACTATATGTTCCACGTGGAACAAAAAAAGAGGTGTGATTAAAATCACACCTCTTTATAGTTACTGGTTAGATTTACTCTTTTGTAACTTGTTCCATTTTATAAACCTTATCTGATGGTCTAACTTTTGCCGGAACTTCAATAGTAAATTTTGTTCCACGTGGAACAAAATCAACTTCTTTATCATCTACGATGAGTTTATCTGCTGTAATCTCAATTACTCCTGTAGTTGGACCAATAATCAAAAGTTTATCTCCTTTATTGATTCCTGCGTTAGTTTCTTGTAAAAACTCAGCAACTCCAATATTAGAATAATAACGGATTGTCTTAGCAACGTACACTTTTCTTTCAGTTGCTTCAGAACCATATACGCTACTCCACTCTCCTAATTTTTGACCTAGATAGTATCCATTCCAGAATCCACGATTGAACACAGTCTTCAACTGTTCATCCCAAACTGAAATTTTAGACTCTGAATATGATCCGTCAATGATTGAATTCAATGCTTCATTATAGCATGAAACAACAGTTTTAACATATTCAGCACTTCTAGCTCTACCTTCAATTTTGAAAACTCTTACTCCAGAATCTACCAATTTATTCAAGAAATGAATTGTCTTCAAATCTTTAGGAGACATTAAATACTTATCGTCAACCTTGATTTCAATATCTCGCTCATCATCAAACAAACGGTATGAATGACGACAAACCTGGAAACAAGCACCACGATTAGCTGAACTATTCAACTCATGTAAACTCATATAGCATTTTCCAGAAATAGCCATACATAAAGCACCATGGCAGAACATCTCAATTTTCAACTGTGCTCCCTTTGGTCCACATACGTTCTGCTCAATAATCTGTTTGTGAATTGCCACTACTTGATCCATATTCAACTCACGTGCCAAAACAACTACGTCAGCAAACTGAGCATAGAATTTCAATGCTTCAATATTCGAGATATTAAGCTGAGTCGACAAGTGAACTTCTACTCCAATTGAAACAGCGTAAAGAATAACTGACATATCTGAAGCAATGATTGCTGATACTCCACTCTCCTTAGCTGCGTCAACATATGTACGCATGTCGGCAAGGTCTGTATCATACATAACAGTATTTAGAGTAAGATAACTCTTCAATCCATTCTCTGTACAGATGCTTGCGATATTTTTAAGATCATCGACTGTGAAATTATTAGCTGAGTGCGAACGCATGTTCAACTTTCCAATACCAAAGTAGACGGAATTTGCACCCGCCTGAATAGCTGCTGCCAAACTTTCGTAGCTGCCAACAGGAGCCATAATTTCAAAATCTGTTCTTTTCAAATCCATAATGCTTTAATTAACTTTGCGCAAAGTTATAACTTAAAGAACAACTGATGAAAATAGGCAATATAGAATTTTCTGAATACCCTCTCTTCCTTGCCCCTATGGAAGACGTTACTGATATCTCATTCAGAAAAATGTGTAAGAAATTCGGTGCTGATCTTGTCTACACTGAATTTGTTTCAGCCGATGCTCTAATCAGAAATATTCAGAGAACAGAGGATAAGATGACTATTGATGATAGTGAACGTCCTACTGTAATCCAACTATACGGTAAAGATACTGATACTATTGTAGAGGCAGCTAAAATTGCTGAAGCCGCTAAACCAGATATTATTGACATCAACTTCGGATGTCCAGTAAAAAAAATCGCTGGAAAAGGTGGTGGTGCTGGTTTGCTTCGTGATATTCCTAAATTGCTTGAGATCACTCGTGAGGTTGTGAAAGCAGTAAAACTTCCTGTTACTGTTAAGACTCGTTTGGGTTGGGATAGCAATAATCTAATCATCACTGAACTTGCTGAGCAGATTCAAGATTGTGGTGCTCAAGCATTGGCAATCCACGGAAGAACTCGTGCTCAGATGTATACAGGTGAAGCTGACTGGACACTAATTGCTGAAGTAAAAAATAACCCGCGTATTCATATTCCAATTATCGGTAATGGCGACGTTACTACTCCAGAAAGAGCAAAGGAATGTTTCGATAAATACGGAGTGGATGCAGTGATGATAGGTAGAGCTACATTTGGTAGACCTTGGATTTTCAAGGAGTGTAAAGATTTCATTCAAGGTAAAGAGGCTGAGAAACTAAATACTCAAGATTGCCTAAACATCTTGAAGCAAATGATCGATGAAAACATAGAGATGTTCGACAATGATGAACGAAGAGGTATCACACATACACGTCGACATCTTGCTTCAACTCCTCTTTTCAAAGGCATTGATAATTTTAGAAAAACAAGAATTGAAATGCTAAGAACTGAAACAAGAAAAGAGTTATTTGATTTGATCGACTCAACTCTTCCAATGATTGAAGAAGCAAAGAATCAGTAATGAATAGAAAAATAGAGACGCCACAATGTGACGTCTCTACTTATTTAATGGGCATCAAGCCAATTAGTCGCAACTGATAATTCTACTTTGAGAGGTACCTTCATTTCAAATGCATTCTCCATCTCATTCTTAACTATCTCACGCATTATTTCTTCTTCAGATTTAAGAACGTTAAAGTTCAATTCGTCATGTACCTGAATAATCATTCTCGACTTTAATCCCCTACTCTCAATTTCTCTCTGAATATTAATCATCGCAATCTTGATGATGTCAGCAGCTGTTCCTTGAATTGGAGCATTGATTGCATTTCGCTCTGCATTCTGACGTAGTGATCCATTTCGTGAATTGATATCTTGAATGAATCTACGTCTTCCAAACAGAGTTTCAACGTATTCATGTTCATGAGCAAAAGCTTTGGTTTTCTCAAGATACTCATAAACTTTTGGAAATGCCTGGAAATAATTTTCAATCATTTCCTTAGCTTCTGTTTTTGACATATTCAATCTATCAGCTAAACCATATGCTGATATTCCGTATAGAATTCCAAAGTTGGCAGTCTTAGCTTTAGTACGCATCTCCTTTGTAATTTTCTCAGTTGGAACTTTGAAAATCTTTGATGCTGTATCCTGATGGAAATCAAAACCAGAATTAAATGAAGCTATCAATCCTTCATCTTCAGAAACGTGAGCCATAACTCTCAACTCAATCTGTGAATAATCGGCTGATAGGAAGACGCAATCATCTGAAGCTACGAAGCATCTACGAATTTCACGTCCTAAACTATCTCGCACTGGAATGTTCTGCAAGTTAGGATTACTTGAACTTAAACGTCCAGTAGCTGTTACTGTTTGATTAAACGAAGTGTGAATTTTGCCAGTACGTGTATTGACAATCTCAGGAAGTGCATCTATATAAGTAGTCAACAATTTCTTAACACCTCTATAATCAAGAATCTTCTCAACAATAGGATGCTTTGATTTCAATGATAATAATACATCTTCACTTGTTGATATCTGTCCACCTTTGGTTTTCTTCACTTTATCAACAAGATTCAACTCGTTGTAAATAACATCTCCAACCTGCTTCGGTGATGAAATGTTGAAAGAGTGTCCAGCAAGAGTATAGATATCATTGGCAATAGCATCCATATCTGCAGTCATCTTAACTGATGATTCCTTCAAAGTTGGTTGATCGATAGTTACACCAGCATTTTCCATCTCTGAAAGAACATGCATCAACGGCATTTCAATAGTTTTAAACAACTTATCAAGATTGTTCTTAACTAACTCATCCTTGAAAATCTCATAAAGTTGATAAGTGATGTCAGCATCTTCAGCAGCGTAATCACTTAGTCTATTTTTATCAACACTTCTTAACGGAAGATTCTTCTTTCCATTCTCAGTTGTCAACTCTTCGTATGTAACTGTTTTATATTTCAAATATTGTTCAGCTAAAGCATCCATACCATGTCTCAACTCTGGTTGGATTAGATAGTGGGCGATCATAGTATCGAACAATTCACCCTTCACCTCTACCCCATACTGTTTGAGCATCAACACATCGAATTTCAAATTCTGACCAATCTTCAAAACTTTGTCATTTTCAAACACAGGTTTGAACTTGTCAACAATTTTTTGAGCTTCTTCACGATTTTCTGGTAAAAGAACGAAAAATGCCTCGTTTTTCTTCCAACAGAAGCTCATTCCGACTAAATCTGCCGAAAATACGTCTTTTGAGGTCGTTTCTGTGTCAAAACAGTAAAAATCCTGAGTAGAAATTTTAGCCAAAAATTGGTCAATATCCTCTTGATTTTCAATCAATTTATAGTCGTGAGGCACCGAAGTTAACTCGCTGAGAATTGAATATTTTTCTTCGGGCTGAGTAATTGTACTGAAATCATCAAATAGAGAGAGTTGAACAGGGGTTGATTTTTGGCTATATTTGGTGATGAAACTTTTCAATTCAAGATCATTGAAAATTTTTAGCATTTCATCAACCTTCTTCTCTTTAACCTTAAGATCTGAAATCTGAACTTCCATCGGAACCTCAGTACATATTGTTACAAGAATCTTTGAAAATTTAATCATTTCAACTGATTCCTGTACCTTAGTCTTTAATGCACCTTTTATCGACTCTGAATTTTCAATAACGGACTCAACCGATCCAAACTCTTGAAGCAACTTGACGGCTGTCTTCTCTCCCACTCCTTTACAACCTGGGATGTTATCACTCGCGTCTCCCATGAGAGCAAGAAGATCTATGATTTGAGTTGGATCATTTATTCCCCATTTTTCACAAACCATAGTTTTGTCCATCAATTCAAGTCCATTGCCATGAATGATTCGTAGCATCTTGATATTATCGTCGACAAGCTGTGCATAATCCTTATCGGGAGTTACCATCAAAACTTCAAGTCCTTCAGCTGCTCCTCTCTTAGCTAAAGTTCCGACAATGTCATCTGCTTCATAACCATCTATTGCAAAAACTGGAATATTATAAGCCTCGACAATTTTCTTGATCAAAGGAACAGATGCATGAATTTCTTCTGGAGTAGCCTGACGTTGTGCTTTATACTCAGGGTACATCTCATGACGGAATGTTTTAGCTGCTGAATCAAAAACAACAGCAATGTGAGAAGGAGCATAATCCTTAAGAATCATCTCCAACTTATTAACAAATCCATAAACAATTGAGGTGTTTTCACCCTTGGAATTCTTCATCGGCTTATTCATCAAGGCATAATATGAGCCAAAAATGATGGGATAAGCATCAATTAAAACAAGTCTATTATCCATTATTTTGAAATTCATTTTCCAAACTTACGTACATTTATTAAATTTGCAAAAGATTTTTGATTGATTTACAAATGTCAACATTAGATACAGCTAAAAAAGCAATAGAAAAGGAGTACGAAATCTTCAACAAGAAGTTTGACGGATATTTTTCGTCAGACAATGAATTGCTGTCGGCTGTAAATTCCTATATACTTCAGAAGAAAGGCAAACAGATCCGCCCTATCATGGCATTGCTCGCTGCTAAATGTCTTGGCGACGTTAATGACGCCAGCTACGACGGTGCAACTTCAGTTGAAATGCTCCATACTGCAAGTCTAATCCACGATGATATTGTTGATGAAGCTGATTCACGTCGTGGTCAAAAATCTGTCAATGCTATTTGGCAAAATAAGGTGTCTGTTTTGGTTGGAGACTACCTTCTTTCACAAGCTTTGAACGTAGCTTCACAGACCAATTCTCTTGAAATTATTAAGTCAATTTGTAGTGTTGGAAAGGAGTTGACAGACGGTGAATTGATACAACTTTACAACTCAAAAAACAGAACTTTCAACGAAGAAGTTTACTATAAAGTAATCAAAAAGAAGACAGCAGTTCTATTTTCAACTGCTTGTTTTATAGGAGCTAAGAGTGTTAGCAATAATCAACAATTTATTGATGCTCTTGTTAATTTCGGTACAATTTTCGGAATCTGTTTCCAGATCAGAGATGACATTTTCGACTACTTATCAACAGAGAAAGAGATCGGAAAACCAGTAGGAAATGATATCCGTGAAGGCAAGGCAACACTACCTCTAATCTATGCTTTGAACAATGCTTCGGAGGCTAAAAGAAATGAGTTGATTGACCTGTTGAAAAAGGATAATAAAACAGATAAAGAGGTTGAACAACTTATCAACTTCACTGTTGATAACGGTGGAATTGAATATGCTTCTAAGAAGATGAAAGAGTTTGAACAGGATGGTATCAAGGCTTTGGATTCAATTCCTGATTCAGATGCAAAAAAGGCATTACTAATGCTTCTTAATTACACGATTATAAGAAATTATTAATCTGTCACGTGTTAGACGTTATTAACGTCTAACTCTAACTTAGAATCCAATCAAATCAAAATAAAAAAGGCACGAGAAATCGTGCCTTTTTCTTTTATATTTCAATTAATTAGAAATACTTTACTTCTTCACCGGAAATATCAGAAAGAAGATTATTTGCCAAACTACTAGCACCGATTCTGAATAGAGTTTTATCTGTATGATCGGCTCCTAAAACACTTTCTACAATAGAATAGTACTTGACAGCATCTACAGACGTAGAAATGCCTCCAGCAGCCTTAAAACCTACATTTCTGTCAATATCTGGCTCCATCTTGGAAATTACAGAACACATAACATACGCTGCTTTAAGATTTGCAACACTTCCGTCTTTTCCTGTGCTTGTCTTGATGAAATCTGCTCCAGCATTGATTGCTATGATTGCTGCTTTCTCAATGTTTTCAACAGTTTTCAACAATGAAACTTCAAGAATTACTTTTAATGTCACATCTTTACAACATGACTTTATCTCTGAAATTTCATCATAAATATCATCATATTCTCCAGCTAAGAACTTACCAACAGGGAATACAATGTCAATCTCACTTGCACCTGAAGCAATAGCCAAACCTACTTCGGCCATCTTAACCTCTATGAATGTTTGTGAATGTGGAAAACCACCAGCTACAGCTACGATATCAACATCTTCTGTTAATGCTTCTTTTACGGTTGGTACAAATGCTGGATATACACAAAGACCTGCTGGTAATGGTAAAATCTCAAACTTTGAATCAAACTGGTTTATCTTATCAACAAGACTTAGAACAGAGTCGTTATTATCTGTTGATTTAAGCGTTGTAAGGTCAATATTTTCTAGAAGCTTACAATATGTCGCCTTACTGTTGTTTCGCTCAAATGAGGCACTTAAAAGGGCTTCTACGGCCATTTCTACCTCTTGTTCATTCTTGTCAAGTGTGTACTTGGAAAATAGATCAAATATATTCTTCATTTTACTTTAATTTTTCATTGTTGATATGACGATCTTTGTCTCGTGTCGTCTTCTTTTCAATGTTCTTAAGAAACGCTTCATTCAAATCGACTCCTGTCTGATTAGCCAAACAAGTTAAAACCCATAATATATCAGCCATCTCATCGGCAAGTGAAGCTTCCTTCTCTTTATTCTTGAAACTTTGATCGCCATATGTTCTTGCCATAAGACGTGCTAACTCACCTACCTCTTCCATCAAACAAGCGGTATTAGTGAGCTCAGAAAAATAGCGCACACCGTAACGCTTGATCCAATCGTCGACGGTGTGCTGTAATTCTTTAAGTGTAAGATCCTGCATTATATACTTATAGACCTAATTTTGCACTAATTTCCAACATTTTCAAGATAGGTTTTACTGCCTGCTCTCTCAATTCATCTGAAACATGAATCTCTGGAGACTCGTTTTTCAACACGTTGTAAACCTTCTCAAGTGTGTTAAGACGCATGTAGCTACAATTGTTACAAGCACATGTTGAATCTTCTGGTGGAATTGGAATAAATACCTTGTCTGGAGCTGACTTCTGCATCTCATGAAGAATACCACTCTCAGTTGCAACCAAGAATCTCTTGCAATCAGATGCGATGGCATATTTCAAAAGTCCAGCTGTTGAACCAACCTTATCAGCCAAACGAACTATCACATCCTTACACTCTGGGTGAACAAGCACCTGTGCATCTGGATATTCCTTCTTCAAATCAAGCACCTTACGTACTGAAAATTTCTCATGTACGTGGCAAGCACCATTCCAAAGCACCATGTTTCTGCCTGTGATACTGTTGATATAGTTTCCAAGATTCTTATCTGGACCGAAAATCAACTTCTCATCCTTTGGAAAACTCTCAACAATCTGTTTTGCATTTGTACTTGTTACGACGACATCAGTCAAAGCCTTAACAGCTGCTGTTGTGTTGACATATGAAATAACCTTGTGACCTGGATGCTCCTTGATGAACTTTGCAAACTCATCAGCCGGACAACTGTCAGCAAGTGAACAACCTGCTTCCATATCTGGCACAAGTACCTTCTTGTTTGGTGAAAGAATCTTCGCAGTCTCACCCATGAAATGAACTCCGCAAAGCATAATGATGTCAGCATCTGTCTTAGCAGCCCACTGAGCCAAAGCCAAACTGTCGCCAACGAAATCAGCTATATCCTGAATCTCACCGTCTTGATAATAATGCGCCATGATGATCGCATTCTTCTCCTTTTTCAAACGGTTGATTTCCGAAATCAAAAATTCCTTTTCCATTATATTTATCTGTTGATATAAGAAAAAATACTACTTTAAAATCACTTCAAAACAACAATAATAGGGTGTTAATTATGTTGATAAGTAGACGTGAAAAAAGTAATCAATTATAATCAAGAGTAGATTAACAATTCCGTCTTTCCTAACTTGCTGAAAAAGCGAGCGAATTGCGAGTTTATCAACAATATTAACAATAATGCAAATATAATTTTTCTTTCGCTAAGTTGAAATCATAAGTGTTACTAAAATGCTAATTTTTGTAAAAAGTCTCTTGATAAGTTTATAAAAAAAAGTGCCAAATAAATTTGGATATATGGGAATACGGCTGGCTTATAATTGTTTTTTGAATTCCAACTAATAGTTATCATTTCTTTTCTTGAAGTTTTCAACATTTTCAACGGCCTTTTTTCACAACTGATGTGTGTTAAAACCTAGGGTTATCAACAGCCAAAGGGCAAAATGTTAATTTAAAAACGAGTTGCCCAACACGCTTTTTTTATACGCTCGTCCTACTCTAAGTTTGCAGTGTGATTGATTTTTGCAAAATGAGCAACGCGAAATTTTGCAAAAATCAACAAGTCAAACAAGTGAATTTGCAGATGACAACGACAAGT
>JAZUGF010000059.1:0-13080 GCA_045641065.1 Paludibacteraceae bacterium
GAATGAGACATGTGAATGGGGATCGTTCTCTTGGATTCCAATTGAAAATTATTCCCATTTCTATCTAGAGGCAATTAATCGTAAGGTTGTTGCAAAGAAAATCACTAATGATCCTGCAATCAAGAATTTCCAGTTGGTTGATTTTTAAATACGAAAAGAGGGCATATCAATTTTGATACACCCTCTTTTTCTTTTTATTAGACCCACATAATATTCAGTCAAACAAAGCTTCATAAACCAAAAAATTAGTAATTTTGCAGTGTTAAATTTCAATTGAAATGAAGAAAGCACTAAAAATTTTCGGAGGAGTCGTTGCAGCATTGGCCGGACTAATGCTTGTCTCTCCTATCTTGTTGAAAGACAAGGCAAAAGACATCGCTATTGAGACAATCAACGGAATGTTAAACGCAGAAGTATATCTTGACGACGTTTCAATCAGTTTCTTTAAGAATTTTCCATATGCGAGTGTGACTGCGGAAAAATTCGGAATTATCGGCAAAGACCATTTTGCTGGAGACACTTTGGCAAACGTGGGTGAGCTAACTGTCGCAGTAAACCTATCAAGTTTGCTTTCAGAAAGCTACCAAATCAACAAGGTTCAGGTGAAAGATGCATATATCAATGCTATCGTCGACACTCTTGGCCGTGCAAACTGGGACATTATGGCATCAGACTCTACAGAAACAGCTGCTGAAGACACATCTTCATCTAGCGTCAAACTTGCACTTAATAAGATTCAAGTTGAGAATCTAAACGTTAAGTATAAAGATATGCCAGCTCATATGGTTGCTGCAGTTGAAAAGGCTGATTTGAATATGAAGGGAGACCTTGATCTTAGCCTTACAACTCTTGCCAACATTGACAACTTGACTTTGAATGTAGGCAAAATCGCATATGCAGATTCTTCAAAACTTGGTGCAAGCATCGAGAATTTCAATATGGAGATGAGTGGCAAAGTTAGCGACGCAATTTCTAAGATTAAATCAGATCTAGGAATTGAAAAAGTATCAGTTCGTCAGAGTGGAATTCCATACTTGTCGGAAGCTAATGTCAAAGCAGACATCAACGTCGAGGCTGATCTTGAGAATAACAAATACACATTCGGTCAGAACAATATTTCATTGAATGAGATTAGTGCCTCATTCGATGGATTCGTTCAGCTTATTGATACTATTATCGATATGGATGTCAAATTGTCGACTCCAAACATCGAATTTAAGCATATCCTTTCACTTATCCCAGCTATGTACAAGGAGGATTTCCAAAGCATACAGACTTCAGGAAAGGTAAATCTAAGTGCAGAAGCTAAAGGAAAGATGTATGGCGACATTTTACCTTCATTCAATGTTGATTTGGGTATTTCAGAAGCAATGTTCAAATATCCTGATCTTCCAAGTGCATTGAAGGATATCAACGTAGCCATCAACGCTAAAAACACTCAGGGTACTGCCGACAATGTCACTGTCGACATCAACAAATTCGGATTCAATCTTGCTGGCAATCCATTCAGCGTCACTGCCAAGTTGAAGAAATTGATTTCAGATCCTGATTTTGCATTCACAGCAAAAGGTTTGATTGATTTGCAAAAAATTAGCGAGGTTGTTCATATCGACGACGCAAGACTACAGGGTAAACTATCTGCAGATTTGGATGCTGCAGGTTTGATGTCATACGTTGAGAAAGAGCAATATGACAAGTTCAAAGTCGACGGTTCACTTGGTCTTAGCGATTTCATTTTGACTCAGAAAGGCGTAGATTACAATATCGAGATTGGGAAAGCAAACCTTGATTTCACAACTCAGAATGTTGGTCTTAACGCAGATTTGAAACTTGGCAAGAGCGATATCTCTGTAAATGGTAAGCTAACACACTTCCTTCAGTACGTGCTACGTAATGAGGAGATTCATGGAGAGTTGGGAATCAACTCATCTTACATGAACGTAAACGAGATTATTGGAGCTCCAGAGGAGAAAGAACTTGATGAAGCTCCTGTTGCAGAATCAGAAGAGCCACTTGTCATCCCTAACAACATTGATTTCAAGATGAACGTGGGAATGAACAAGATCATTTATGACAAGATTGAAATTGACAATTTCAAGGGTAATATTTCATTGAAGGATGCAGTAGCAAAACTCAATTCATTGTCAGCAAACACAATGGGCGGATCATTCACTGCAAGTGGAGAATTTGATGGTAGAGATTCTTTGAAGCCTAAGGCTGCAGGTGATGTCAACATCAAGGATATGAATTTGAGCGAGGTGTTCACAAAAGTTAGAACAGCTCACCGTCTTGTACCACTATTCTCTGACGCATCTGGAAAGTTCAGCATGTCTGGAAAATTCTCTACTGCAATCAACGGTAAAGACCTATCCCCTATCATGCCGACAATCAACGCTAAGGGCACATTCAAGACAGCCAACATGGGCTTGACTAACGTACCAGCATTCACTAAAGTCGCAGATAAGGTTGGTCTTGCAGCATTGAAAGATCCACAATTCAAGGATTTGAACATCTCGTTCATAATCACAGATGGAAAACTAGAGATTGACCCAGTTCAGACTATGATCAACCAAGCTTCAGTCAACGTGACAGGATGGTCTGGTTTGGATAGGACTCTTGATTACGTTGCAAACATCGTACTTCCACAAGAGGTTAAGGGTCAGGCAGGCAAGTTGATTGACAAGATTGGCTTCGACGTTAATGTCAGCGGAACTTTTGACAAGCCTGAGGTTAAGATATCTGCGGCAAATATGATTGGTGATATCAAAGATAAAGCAAAGGAAATTGTCACTGAGAAGGTTACAGAAAAAGTAGAAGAGACAAAGGCCAAAGTCAATGAGGAGATTGAAAAGCAGAAGGCAAAACTAATGTCCGAGGCACAAGCTCAGCGTACTAAATTAATTGAGACTGCAGAGAAGAGCGGAGACAAATTGGTAGCAGAGGCAGAGGCTCAGTCGGCTAAAATGCAAAGTGACGCCAAGAATCCAATTCAGAAGGCAGCAGCCAAGAAGAGTGGTGAGGCATTAGTGAAGAAAGCAAAAGACCAGAAAGCAAAACTTGTTCAGGAGGCTACTGCAAACGGAGATAAGATTGTTAATAATGCCAAGGAACAGGCAGCTAAACTTGACACGAATAACAAATAAAGAATGGCAATATCGGTTTTATTAAAAAAAGAGTTTTCTTGCTTTTTCGCATCAGCTACAGGTTATATCGTAGTTGGAGTGTTCTTGTTGATGACAGGACTATTCCTATGGGTATTTCCAGGAGAATACAACGTACTTGACAGTGGATACGCCAACATCGATGGATTATTCGTGATGGCACCATGGTTGTATCTATTCCTTGTGCCAGCAGTGACAATGCGTCTTTTCTCTGATGAGAAACGCACCGGCACTATCGAATTGTTGATGACACATCCGGTAAGTAAACTTGAAATCGTGTTGTCAAAATATTTTGCAGGTATCCTGCTTGTATTGTTCTCTCTTGTTCCGACGTTGGTATACTTCTTCTCCATTTGGATGATGGCTGATCCAGTCGGAAATATCGACACAGGTGGTATTTGGGGATCGTTTATCGGACTATTCTTCCTTGCCACAATCTACGTAGCTATCGGTCTGTTCACATCATCGTTGACAGACAATCAGATTGTTGCATTCATATGTGCAGCATTATTATCATTCGCATTCTTCTACGGATTCGATCTTATCTCTTCCCTACTAATCAGTGGAGAGGAGCAGACAATAGTCAGTTCACTTGGTATCAGTTCACACTACGATGGAATGAGCCGTGGAGTGATTGACAGCCGTGATTTACTATACTTTATCTTAGTGGATGCAGCATTCGTCTACTTTACTAAACTAATCCTAAGCAAGAAGAAATGATATTCTGGCGACTCGAAGACGACGTAGAGATTCTAATCTGGAAATCAGAAGAGAGCATCGATGAGACGCTTCTTTTCTTTGCTCCTGGTGTGCAAGATTTGCACAAGGAGAGAATGGAATCCATCAAATACGAGAAGCGCAAGAAGGAATATCTATGTGCACGACTGTTGATTGATATTATTGCTGGAGCAGGTCAACGTGTGGAATATTTGGAGAGTGGAAGACCTTATCTACTCGATAGCAATAAAGAGATCAGCATTTCTCACACAAGAGATTATATCGCTGTTATTGCAGACGACGATAATCGCGTCGCCATTGATATTGAAGTTTTTGGAAAGACGGTGGAGAGAGTAAAACATAAGTTTTGCACCCAACATGAGTTGGATTTTCTTTCCGACGATGCTGATATCCGCTCCGTACAACTTCATCTAATCTGGTCGGCCAAAGAGACTGCGTTCAAACTCCTTGATGAGAAACGCATCTATTTTGACGAGCATCTATGTGTGTTGCCATTTGCATTGGATAAAGAAGGTGAGATGCACTGCAATGTCATCAAAGACAACACAGTGAGAGATATCAAGATGGAATACAAAGTGTTTGATGATTTCGTGATGGTTTGGGCAGTGGCTGATTTTCCAAGTTGTCCTGATCTTTAATAAACGATGGCAATCAAATTCCATATATTCAATCCAGAACACGATTCTGCTCTTGCGTTAGAGAGTGGCATCTATACCCCAAAACCACAGATTCAACAGTTTGGTAAAGATCTCAGCACCCTACCCTTATGGTATTCCGATACCGAAGATAAGGTGATACTGTCTGAGATTTCCGACAAAGAATGGATTAATTCCGTCGGCAATATAATCCCTAACATTAAGTATAAAATCGCATTTTTAGACGATTACAAGCATTTCAAAGAAGCCAAACGATTAACACCCTGGGGAATAGACAATACAGTCTGCAGATTAACAAACACCACTCATATTGATGGTGAAGAAGTTGGCGAAATCATCCGTCGCACCAAGATCTTCTCAAGCCGAGAGCAGACACAAGATGCACTCAGCCGGCTAAAAGAGTCAGGATTATATTCAGGCTTCGTATCACAGAAAGTTAATTCTATTGAGGAATTACGAAAAATCAATAATCAGTTTGGAAAAATCGTAGTGAAAGCACCATGGTCAAGTTCTGGACGTGGTGTACTTTTCATTGATACTCTTGACGTCAAATTAGAAAAACGAATTGAAAAAATCATTGAATCACAAGGCTTTGTGATGGCAGAATCATTCTTTGAGAAAGAGATCGACTTTGCTATCGAATTCGAGAAGATCAACGACAAATGGCAATTCGCAGGCTATTCCATCTTCTCCACTGATGAGCATGGAGCCTACAAGCAGAACATCCTCGCGCCGGACGAAGATCTAAAAAACGAGATCTGCAAATATGCCGACGCAATTGAGCTCGACAAAATCATAAACTTCTATTGCAACTATTTCCAGGAGAGAAAAGAGGAGATTAAAGGCAATACAATTATCGGAGTCGACATGATGGCTGGCAATGGACGTATCCATCCATGTGTGGAGATTAACGTCAGACATACGATGGGAATCGTCGCAAGGAAAATTTATGACAAATACGTAGAACCAGGCAAAACCGGTTATTATGCCATCATACGTCTTAACAACGCTGATGAATTAAAGAAATGGAATCTTGAGCAGACGCGAGCATTTCCGTCGACAATATCAAAAGGAAGAATATCACAAGGATTCATTCCACTAACTCCGATTGAAGAGAAAACTTTGTTCTTGGATTATATTATCATAGAGTAAGAAATTCTCTATTTCAATATGAGTTAAATTAAAAAGGTTTGATAGTTGAATCTAACTTTTTTAATTTATTTCGCCTCAAATCCTTTTCTCAAGAATGCAGAAAGCAAATCTTTCTTCTTAGCTATTTCCAACGCAAATTCACCTCTTATGTATGGCAATTCCATTCCCTTCAATGCACTTTGTAATACCAATGCAGCAAGAGCAGGATCTGCGACATCAATTGTTCCGTTAGCTTTACCTTCCTCAAGCAATGCTCGTAGGTAGTTACGCTCACTAAAGTCAAGGCGACGACGAACTCTCTCAACAAGGTTTTGATTCTGGAAAAACTCAGCTGTCAATCCTCCATTACGGTTGACAATGTCACGGATGGCATCCAAACGAACATAGATATAATCCATTAGACGATCCAATGGCTGCTTGGCTGGATTAGTCAACAACTGTTTGAAATAATCACGTAGTGTTAGTGTTTCTGCACGGATAACTGCGTAGAACACTTCATCCTTATTCTTGAAATAAGTGTAAAGTGTACGACGTCCTTTGTTTGCCGCATTTGAAATGTCGTTCATCGATGTGTTAGCAAAACCCTTAGTCGCAAATAATGTGCGAGCCACATCAATCAAAACATCTTTTGTATCAACACCCATACTTTTTGATTATTTATTAATTATTCTGAGATTAAAATGTCACTGTTTTTTATAATGCTAACCCTTAGTGGCTAACAATTCTTTTCATCTCAGTTCTTTTCTCTAAGCTATAAACTCTAAGCTTTAAGCTTATTTATTCATATCATTCAATAGAACGACGGTGTGGACAGCCACTACACCAGCAGTCTCTGTACGTAGTCTACTCTGCCCCATTATCACTGGCACAAATCCATGATTCAACGATTCATTTAGTTCAGCTGGACTGAAATCTCCCTCTGGACCAATTAGCACAACCACGTCTGAACCTGGTTTATAGGCTGCAGACAAATCTGTTCTTTCAGAATCAGACATACAATGTGCAATGAATTTCTGAGTCTCTTTACATTTAGAGACAAAAGAAAGCATACTTACCGGTTCGTTGACAACCGGCAAGTATGCCTTTTTAGATTGTTTCATCGCCGACACTGCGATCTTATCCAAGCGATCAATCTTGACAATCTTACGCTCTGAATGTTCACAAATGATCGGTGTAATCTCATCTATACCAATCTCTGTTGCCTTCTCAACAAACCACTCCAATCTCTCGATATTCTTAGTCGGAGCAATGGCAATATGTAGATGATAAGGACGTTTCTCAAACTCTTGAAAAGACTCCTCAATCTCTACGCCACAATGTTTGTGGTGGGCATCAGAAATTTTAGCTTCATAGTAGCCTCCCTTACCGTCGACAATCTGTAATGAATCGCCAACTTTCATTCTCAACACTTTAATAGCGTGGTTTGATTCCTCCTCGTCTAATTTGAGTGTTGAAAGTATATCGGGTGCGTAAAACAAAGCCATAATATTATTCTTTAATTACAATTACTTGTAAATAGCCTTCTTACCTGCAAGAAGAGTGTTCTTCATCAAAGAACAGATAGTCATAGGGCCAACGCCACCTGGCACTGGAGTGATGAAGCTACACTTAGGAGCAACGTTCTCAAAATCAACGTCACCTGTCAACTTGAAGCCAGACTTAGTTGCAGTGCTTGGAACACGTGTTGTACCAACGTCAACGATAACAGCACCATCTTTTACCATATCAGCAGTCAAGAACTTTGGTGAACCCAAAGCAGCGATGATGATATCTGCCTGAAGTGTGATCTCCTTAAGATTCTTTGTACGGCTGTGGCAAACTGTTACAGTTGCGTCACCAGGGAATGCCTTCTGCATCATCAAAGAAGCAACTGGCTTACCTACGATGTTACTACGTCCAAGAACGACACAGTGCTTACCTGCTGTCTCAATGTTGTAACGCTTCAAAAGTTCCATAATTCCTGCTGGAGTTGCAGATACGAATGCTGGCAAACCAATGCTTGTACGACCAACGTTGATTGGGTGGAATCCGTCAACATCCTTATGGTAGTCAATAGCCTCGATTACCTTCTGCTCAGAAATATGTTTTGGCAAAGGAAGCTGTACAATAAATCCATCTACATCTGGATCCTCGTTAAGCATCTTGATCTGGTCAAGAAGCTGCTCCTCTGTAATATCACTCTCAAAACTTAGTCTTGTAGACTTGAAACCACACTGCTCACAAGCCTTAACCTTGCTTGCAACGTATGTCTCGCTACCACCGTCGTGACCAACGATAATCACAGCCAAATGAGGTGTCTTACCACCCTTACTCTTGATCTCTGCGACCTCGGCTGCAATCTCCTGCTTAATCTGGTCAGCAACTGCTTTTCCGTCAATTAACTGCATAGTATTATGTGTCTAATTATCTGCTGTTTATATATGCGTAAAGACGCGATGATCTCGCGTCTCTATATTTTTATCTACCAAATGGGAATTTTCCCTTCTGCTGAGTCACCATTCTCATCATCTTCTTAGTGTCCTCAAACTGCTTTAGTAATCTGTTGACATCCTGCAAAGATGAGCCACTACCCTTAGCGATTCTTTGGCGACGTGAGCCGTCAATAATACTTGGATTAGAACGCTCTTTTGGAGTCATAGAGTAGATGATTGCCTCAATACCCTTGAATGCGTCATCCTTGATATCAATATCCTTGATTGCCTTACCAACACCTGGAATCATAGATGCCAACTCCTTCAAGTTACCCATTTTCTTGATCTGGTTGATCTGGCTCAAGAAATCGTTGAAGTCGAAGTTGTTCTTCTTAATCTTCTCCTGAAGTTTAAGTGCCTCCTTCTCATCGATTGCCTTCTGAGCTCTATCTACAAGGGAAACGATATCACCCATTCCCAAGATACGTCCAGCCATACGGTTTGGATGGAATACGTCAATAGCGTCAAGCTTCTCACCTGTACCGATGAACTTGATTGGCTTGTCTACAACCTGGCGGATTGACAATGCAGCACCACCACGTGTATCACCATCCAACTTAGTCAAAACGACTCCGTCGAAATCCAAACGATCGTTGAACTCTTTTGCTGTGTTGACTGCATCCTGACCTGTCATTGAGTCAACAACGAACAATGTCTCTTGTGGATTGATAGCTGCCTTTACAGCTGCAATCTCTGTCATCATCTGCTCGTCGATAGCCAAACGACCTGCTGTATCGACGATAACGACGTCGCAGCTATTTGCTTTTGCATGAGCTACAGCGTGCTCTGCAATCTCAACTGCATTTTTATTATCTGGTTCACTATATACAGGTACTCCGATCTGCTCTCCAAGAACCTTCAACTGGTCGATAGCGGCAGGACGGTAGATATCACATGCTACAAGTAGAGGATGTTTGCTCTTCTCATTCTTAAGCATGTTAGCAAGTTTACCAGAGAATGTTGTCTTACCAGAACCCTGCAAACCTGACATCAAGATGATTGCTGGATTTCCTTTGATGTTGATATCTGTAGCGACGCTACCCATCAACTCGACCAACTCATCGTGAACAATCTTGACCATCATCTCTCCTGGTTTGACTGCTGTCAACACATTCTGACCAAGAGCCTTCTCCTTTACTGTGTCAGTAAAGTTCTTTGCAATCTTATAGTTTACATCGGCCTCCAACAATGCCTTGCGGACATCCTTAAGAGTTTCTGCGACGTTGATCTCGGTGATCTTGCCTTCACCCTTTAGTATCTTGAATGACCTTTCGAGTCTTTCACCTAAACTTTCGAACATAATATATAAATCAGTTTACTTGATTTCAGTTTTAACTTGATTACTTAGCGAAGCTTACCGCACGTGTCTCACGGATAACTGTGATCTTAACCTGACCTGGATAAGTCATCTCATCCTGGATCTTCTTAGCGATTTCAGCAGACAATGTTTCAGTCTGCTTGTCGTCGATCTTATCAGCTCCTACGATTACACGCAACTCACGTCCAGCCTGGATAGCGTATGTCTTGATTACTCCAGGATAAGACAATGGAAGTTTCTCCAAATCATTCAATCTCTTAATGTATGCCTCTACGATCTCACGACGTGCACCTGGACGAGCACCAGAGATAGCATCACAAGCCTGTACAATTGGAGCAAGTAATGTTTCCATTTCGATCTCATCGTGGTGAGCTCCGATAGCGTTGCAGATTTCTGGTTTTTCTTTGTACTTCTCTGCAATCTTCATACCAAGGATTGCGTGTGGCAATTCTGGCTCCTCATCAGAAACCTTACCAATATCGTGAAGCAAACCAGCACGTTTTGCCTTCTTAGTATTCAAACCAAGTTCAGATGCCATTACAGCACATAGGTTTGCTGTCTCGCGTGCGTGCTGCAACAAGTTCTGTCCATATGAAGAACGGTATTTCATCTTACCGATCAAACGAATCAAATCAGCGTGTAGACCGTGAACACCAAGGTCGATAGTTGTACGGCGACCTGTCTCAACGATCTCCTCCTCTACCTGCTTCTTAACCTTAGCAACGACCTCCTCGATACGAGCTGGGTGGATACGACCATCTGTTACCAACTGATGCAATGCAAGACGAGCGATCTCACGTCTTACTGGGTCGAATGAAGAAAGAACGATTGCTTCTGGTGTATCATCCACGATGATTTCAACACCTGTAGCAGCCTCAAGAGCACGGATATTTCTACCCTCACGTCCGATGATTCTACCCTTAACCTCATCACTTTCAATATTGAAAACTGTCACTGAGTTTTCGATTGCAGCCTCAGATGCAACTCTCTGGATAGTCTGGATAACTATCTTCTTAGCCTCCTTATTGGCGTTCATCTTAGCCTCCTCCATGATATCGTTAACGTAGCTCATTGCATTTGTACGAGCCTCGTCCTTCAAGGAATTGATCAACTGCTCTTTAGCTGCAGCTGCTGACAAACCTGAAATTGTCTCAAGAGCCTCCTGCTGACGTAGGATAACCTTATCCAACTCACGTCTCTGCTCCTCGATAGCCTGTTTCTGCTTATCCAAAGCCTCACGAGACTGCTCTGCACTCTGTGTAGCACGCTGCAACTCGCTCTGCTGACGAGCCAACTGCTCTTCACGCTGCTTTGCACGCTGCTCAGCCTGCATCAATTTCTGATTTCTCTGATTTACCTGAGTCTCAAACTCTGCTTTGTACTTATTGTACTTCTCACGAGCCTCAAGATTTTTCTTTTCTGTGTCTACTTTAGCCTTCTCCTCAGCCTTTCTAATGATATCTTCTGCCTCATTCTGGGCATTCTTTATTTTTTCCTCATTTGAGGATTTCAAAAGCGTATTGTTAATCACAAATGCCACTACGACACCCACGACCAAACAAACAATCGCTATTACAGTAATTAATATGTTATCCATTATTCTAAATTAAATTCATTTCTCTAACCAAAATTCACATTTTGAGTCCCGACGAAATGATCTTTTAAGGGATGGCAATCAACTGTGTTTTAATAACACAGCATCCAAATCAGAGTGTAATTTATCCAAATTTTCCTCTAAATTACTATCAGTGCCCTCTTTTTTCAACTTAGACACCATAGCATTAAGTAAAGCGTATCTCATAGCTTTTTCTATAGGCATTTTGGGATACCTTGCTAAATACGCCATAATTGTTTCTTCGATTTCCTCAGCAGCCATACGAAAATATTTTTCATTCTCCGAGTCAACATTAACACTCAGACTTTCGTTTGCTACCTTTAAAGTAATTTTTTGCATTGCTATTACTTAATCAAGGAAATACATTTATCTATTTTTTTTACCATTAGCCTTAAACGATCTCTCTCAGCCTTAGCTTGCTCTTCGTTGAAATTCAAGGATTTAACTAACTTTAAGTTGTCATATTGTGCTTGCAACTTATCTTTTTCCTCAGTCAAATCACGCAATTTCGCTTCTGCATCGCTAATCTTTGCATTCAACTCTTGGTTTTTCTTGACCTCCGCCTCGAATTTTTCAATCAAGACTCTCACTTTGGCCTCCAAGGATACAAATTTATCTTGCTGATTCTCCGTCATAACACCAAAATTGTTGCGAATATATATATTTTTTTTGACAAATCATAGTCTAGAGCCAAATAAATATGGCTCAAATATACAATTCTTCCAAAATCTAGTACAACACCATATATGTCGCTTCATGCTCGTTATCTTTCTCATGATAGAAGTAAGAATTTTTATTATATGGTGAATTAAACTGTGTAGAGAGCGAATCTATATGATACTTAAACTTCTCTCCATCAGCAAAACATATTTTGATTCCTTTGGGATATACGATTTTCATCAGCCATTCCATCTCATACTCTCTACTAAAACCATAATAATCCTCATATCGTAGTATCTGCACCTTTTCTCCACTATTTATGGTCAATGTATCTGCAGCAAATAAAGTTATACCATCATATTTGCCTCCATATTGTGCGATTCCTTGCATTCCATATCCAATCTCTGCAAATCCTCTCCAATATCGTCCTCCGACCTCAACACATACTGGAGAAACCTGATAACATAAATGTCTACTATTTGATACCGTTTTCTTATAATTAGGTTCTGATATAATTCGTCTATCAATTTCAAATTCTATTCCAACCCCGACTTTGCTATACATTGAGACATATTTCTTCTTAAACCAATAGATTGTTGCTTCTGGCATTACATAAAAGAGGTTTTTATGCATCTTTCCTATCGTATGATAACAATCCCATGTTGTGTAGTTTATACCATGTGGACTTGTCTGCTCATTAACTGAGGATATACATTCCGACTCTTGATTTAATCTAATATGCTGATAGCCCAACCCTATACCAATACCGAATCTTTCTCCTAACGAACATTCATAATGAAAATTAAGATTGACAGGAACTGATCTCAAATCTTCATCAATGAATTCATACGAGCCCGTGTCATGAGGTCCAGGATAGTCAAAATCAATATGTGTACCCAATTTTTGTAATTCACTGATATATGGTTTGTTAAACCATCCAACACTGAAAAAAATACGATTCTGTGTTTCTGCCAAACAATTGAAAGCTAAACAGAAACTAAAAACCAACCCTAAAAAAACTCTTTTCATTGACAATAAATATTTTTCGCTTAAATAAAAAAACTTAAATATATTTGAAAACTAACATTACAAAAATATAAAATTTACAACATTATTTCAATTTGCATTCCTCTTAAATACCAATTTGATAAATAAAAAAAGAGACGCGATTATGATATGAACCCCTAAAGTTAGACAAAAAACTTTAGGGGTTAAATTATGAGCAAAAAGCAAGAGAGCGGAAAGCACGGGAAGAAGGAGTTGCAGAAATATATGCGACTACTTAAGAAAGGCGAAAGCGTGAACACGA
>JAZUGF010000060.1:0-6074 GCA_045641065.1 Paludibacteraceae bacterium
GATCAAAGAGAGGTAAAGGTGAAAACTTACAAAAAAGAAGATCATTGCAGCCCTAGGGCTGCAATGATCTTCTAAAAAGTTTTAACTTTGTCCTAATAAAACTAAGTAAAAATCTGTAACGGTTATTTAGGACTAGTCATAACTTTGATTAATGCTAAATTTGCAAAAACATTTGCGTCATGGCTAAATTCACAGAAGAAACAATACAGAAAATGCTTAACGAGAATTTGGATACAAAAGACATCCATAAAAAATATCTCGTTTCCACTTTGAAACTACCTGTTAAACCAACTGAAAGAATGTCATCCAACGATTCCGTTTGCGAACGAGTAATCAACAAACTGAAAAATAACGGGTTTCAAGAAATCAGTGGAGAAATGTTAGATAAATATCTAAGAGTCTACGCCCAATACTCCCGTCTATATGCAGGACAAGTGCTTTATAAAGAAGGACATAACCTTTGGGTAAATATAAGTGAACCTCGCTATTGGAATGATTTTTACATTTCACTTATCGACATCAATAATTCCGAGAATATTTTCATCATCGATGCAAACACAGCAGAACAAGCAATTTACGCTGTAGACAAATACGAGGAAGCTGAAGAGTTGTGGAAGAAAAAATGGAGTATTGAAGAGGCTAAGATGCGTAAACTAATGGATATCAACCAGAACACTCTTGAAATCATGCTTAAAAATGTAGTGAAGAAACATAACTGGGAATATACCATTGAAAAAGACTCTTCTAAACGCACTACTCTATCAATCAGACTTTCCGGACGCCAACAAGTGTCAATGAAATTCAAAAAGTCCGTCAGTTCAGATGTCATCATCAACGTCGCAAATATAATCTCTCAATTTGTAGACATTATCAAGACCAATAAGGATATTGACATCTCTGTCAGAGGAGTAAGTTTCAAAACCAAGTGGATTAAACCAGACACATCTTCTTCTAAAAATGAATAACAATTACAAAAAGCAATAAAAATCTTTGTTTATACATAAAAAAGCTGTATTTTTGCAGAAAATTTGAACAATTTGTATAAAAATTCAGAATATGGCGTACAAAATCATGTCAGCTGAAGAAGCAGCATCGCTTTTCTTTAACGGAGCAAACGTAGGATTCAGTGGTTTTACTGCAGCAGGTACACCAAAGGTTGTGCCAGCAGCAATCGCAGCAATGGCTGAGAAGCTACACAATGAGGGTAAAGAGTTCAAGATCAACGTCTACACTGGTGCATCATCAGGAGATATGCTAGACGGTGCGTTGACAAGAGCAAACGCAATCAACTTCCGTGCTCCATACCAGAGCAGCAAAGACTTGCGTGGTGGTATCAACTCCGGTGCTGTGAAGTACAGCGACATGCACTTGTCACACCTTTCACAGGAATTAAGATATGGTTTCTATGGCAAGTTGGATTTCGCTGTTGTAGAGGCAGCAGACGTCACTCCTGATGGAGAGATCCTTCCAACTGCTGGTGTAGGTCTTGCTCCAACAGCATGTATGTTGGCAGACAAGATCATCATCGAGCTTAACAGCACTCAGCCAAAGGAGCTTTACGGTATGCACGATATCTTCATTCCTGCTAACCCACCTTACAGAAAAGAACTTCCTATCTACTCTGTGTCGGACCGTGCAGGTGAGAAGACAATCAAAGTAGATCCAAAGAAGATTGTGGCAATCGTTGAGTCAAACGAGTTCACAAACGTTGCTAAGTTTACAGAGGTTGACGCCACAACAGCTAAGATCGGCCAGAACGTTGCTGATTTCTTGGCTAACGAGTTGAAGCGTGGTACTGTTCCACCTGAGTTCCTTCCAATCCAGAGTGGTGTTGGTAACGTTGCTAACGCAGTGCTTTACTCTCTAGGAGACAACAAGGATGTGCCTACATTCACAATGTATACAGAGGTTATCCAGGACGCTGTTATCGATTTGATGCAGAAAGGCAGAATTTCATTCGCGTCGGGATGCTCACTTACAACATCTACAGATGTAACTAAGGATATCTACTCAAACCTTAAGTTCTTCGGAGACAAGGTGCTTCTTCGCCCTATTGAGATCTCTAATAACCCTGAGATCATCCGTCGTTTAGGCTTGATCACAATCAATACTGCTCTTGAGGCTGACATCTTCGGTAATGTCAACTCAACTCACGTGCTTGGAACAAAGATGATGAACGGTATCGGTGGTAGCGGCGACTTCACAAGAAACGCTTACATCTCTATCTTCACTTGTCCATCAATCCAGAAGGGTGGACTTATCTCGCCAATCGTTCCAATGGTAAGCCACTGCGACCACAGCGAGCACTCAGTTAAGATCCTTATCACTGAGCAGGGTATCGCTGACCTTCGTGGTCTTGCTCCACTTGAGCGTGCTAAGACAATCATTGAGAACTGTGTTCACCCAGACTACAAGCAGTTGATGTGGGATTACTTGAAACTTGGTGGTGCTACTCACACTCCTCACTCTTTGAAGAATGCGTTTGCATTCCACACTGCTTTCGCAGAGAAGGGCGATATGAGATTGACTCAGTATATCTAACGAAAACGAAAACGATAACCAAAACGAAAACGGTTGGAGATTAAGTCTCTGACCGTTTTTTTGTCAACGTCAACATTAACATCAGCGTTTTTTCCGTATTTTTGAGGTCGGAATTAAAAACTATAACTATAATGACTAAACACAATAAGATAAAGGGAGGTCTGTTAGCAGCCCTAATGGCCTTAGGTGTGAATTCGGGTAATGCAGTTCCCGTCCACATCAATTCTGGAAATCCAGCATTTCCATTTCCCCAGTTTCTTGATTATGCATGTGGAGGCAATCTAGGTTCACATAATCCAGATGGTCTCACTCATATTGAAATGGAGAAGCAAATCCGTGAAGCTTACCAGCAACATGCCAATGAATTCGAGTATACAGGCGAAGAACACAAAGGAATCAAGTATATCTGGACTCCTTACAAGGCCGCATACGACTGTTCGGAGGGAGATGGTTATGCTTTGTTGGCAGCAGCATATATGGGAGACAAAGTCACTTTCGATGGATATTGGATGTGTACACACGACAAACGCCGTGTGAAGACAAAGAAGTATCTCGACGGTACTGAGACTCAGCCTGATTACGAGTATAATGATTTTGCCATCACCGACAATGCTAATACGGCTGCCGATGGCGACGTGGATATCGCTTTAGCTCTTTACGTTGCATATAAGCAATGGGGGGAGTTCATGCTTGACGAAGAAGGCAAGAAAGTGCTAGACTATAGCGGTTCACCTATCAGCTACAAGCAAGAGATGATCAATGTCATCCGTGGTTTGGTGGCAATGACAACACGTCATGCAGGAGACAATCCAATGAAAGTCAACACAGGAATCATTGGTTTGGATGGTTATCCTCGTGGAGGAGACACATGGACTGAGCAGACAGGTTGGGCAAGCAAAAAGGAGAACTTCATCAAGAATGCCGATGGTATATTGGTTTACCCTGAATTTGAAGGAGGAGCAAAACAGCATATCGACTATGTCGCACCAGCTTACTTCCGAGAATTCCACGATTTGCTAATCTCATTGAGCAAGGAATTAGGAGCAAGCAATGAATGGGAGGCAGAACAATTCCGTCGTGCCGAGGCATCTTCCGATTGGTTGATTGGAGATTTGATTGAAAAAAACAAATATTCTTTGCCTACTGCGGGTTGGAATGAGGTCAGCGACGACGGTTCGACTACATCATACTCAAATTTCAACGAAGGTGAAGATTATCGTTGTCCATTGCGTACAATCAGCAACTATGTATGGCATGGCAACCCAGAATACACTTGGAATCCTGCAACTCACCAGGTTGAGGATGGTGGCAATACTTACGAGTATGACGCCGCAATAAAATTGAGCAAATACATGGCAGATCCTGCTCACTGGAATGAAGCAGGTGGTACAGCATGTTACGAGAAGAGTGACAAAATCATCCCTTACACAGGCTCACGAATGATGGGATGGCAGATTGATCCAATGACAGGATTAACATTGGAATCAAAATACTCATCGTCGCTAAGTATGCAGAAAGGTGCCGCTTCGTTTGCAGCTATTGGAGCTCAGAACTATGATCTAATGGGCGAACTTTATGGCAACATCTATCAGGTATGGGATATCAGATCAAGAAATGATGACGGTACTGTTATTCCTAACTATATGAGTGGATGGTTCAGACAGTTAGGTTTGATGGCTCTTACTGGTAATTTCATGGCACCATCAGACATGAATCCTCAGCCAAATGTGAAGATTTACAGAGCATTGAAGGACAGCATGTCATACTGCCACGTCGGTGATACAATCACATATTTGTTGTCTTACCGTAACTTTGGTTCTGTTGATGCTGAGAAAGTAACAATTGTGGAGAAAGTTCCAACTGATTTTGCCTTTATCAGTGCAGATAATGGAGGTGTATACAACGCAGCGAAACATACTGTGACATGGACAATTGGCAAAGTAGCCGGTTTAAAGAGTGATGCTATTGAAGGTGCAGATCTTGACTTGACGGCTCCAAATCTGTCTAAAACAATTGGTATGGTCAGCTATCAGTGTAGACCAAAGGCTGGTGCGAGCGGCAAATACATGGCAACAGCTAAATTGACTTGTACAGGATGTAACGCAGTAGAGACAAATGAGTTTCCAAACTACAACACTCCTACTATGCAACGTAACAGCATAGATGTCACACCTACTGCGATCACAGTCAAAAAGACAGCCAATGTAGACAAACTTATGAAGGACGACATTGTCAAATTCAACGTTGCATATGCAAACGATACAATTCCATGGTTGACTGGTGGACGTTCACTTGTGAATATGGCAGTGGCAGCCGAAGACAAAGGCAACCAATACAACATCATGACAAAACTATATAATGATGCAGTTGAGCCATACATCGATAATGGCAACTACCGTATCACATTCTTCAAGGATATGAAGGGAGCATCTGGATTAATGTGTAGTTTTGATTTGTTGGAAGGAACTCAGGATGGAGCCACAATGGCATCAAATGCAAGTGAGTTTAAGTTTGATGATTATAAGTTGAGCGACGGTACTCACAAATTCACAGTACAATTTCCACATGCTTTGTCAACTTCAACTTTGTATTTGAACGAAATGGCTGGAGCTGCAGGATTCACATGTAAGGGAGCCAAGTATCCATTGAGAGTGGTTATGCGATTCTACGATTCATCATGGGGCAGCGTCGACTTTGCAAGTGGATGGTCTAAGATTGATTCGGATTCAGACACAGGATTCTACTATCCAATCACTCCGTCTTATCAGAATCAAACTCAGATCAAATCAATTGACAAGTTGTTAGAGAGTGCATGTGATATTGTCGACAAAGTGAATGAGACTGTTTTGGTAGAGGAGTTCGACGGTTACACATGGCGTAAGGTATTGGGTAATTCACCAGAGCAGAACGGACATATTGCTAAGAATGTGGTAGTTACAGACACAATTCCACTTGGCTTTGAGTTTGTTGAATTTACAGACGCAGATACAAAAGCAACATACAAAGCAGCATCGGCTTCTGACAATTACGCTGGACTTATCACATACAAATTAGGAACACTTAATATTGGCGACAAGGGTGAGTTTAGCTACACATGTAAATTCACCGGTTCAAAAGCAAGCAACATTGTCACATCAAGTGCCATTAAAGACGATATCGAGCAGTCTTCATCAGCCGAATTGGTATTGCCTGTTGACGGAAATTCAGCAGTAAAGACACTTTCTGCAGATAAAGAGAATGGTTTTGTAGATGTCTACACTCCAAATGGTGTCTTAATCAAGCAACAGGTTAAAGCTGAAAATGCATTAGACGGTTTGACTCCAGGCATCTATATTGTTGGAGATAAGAAAGAGATTGTAACTAAGAAATAAGAATTCTTAATCATCCAAAAACAAAGAGGGTGTATCAAAATTGATATGCCCTCTTTTCGTATTTAAAAATCAACGAAAAAAAATCAAAAAAGCCCCGACTTTCTCAAGCTGGGGCTTTGTGTTTTCATAAAGATTTTGTATCTTTATAGAAATCAAATACTT